>CAIKKV010000149.1 GCA_903828035.1 uncultured bacterium | reverse complement strand
CGCTATCGCCCGGTAATCCACAGGACGCTTCCGGGCCTGTTTCGCCTAATCCGAATGGTACAGCACGCGAACAACCAGTTGCGACCCCGCCGGCAAGACACTGGGAAGCTCCAGGATGGGGTCGGCCGTATACATTCCGACTCCGGTCCTATTTCTCATCCATTCCGGATTGTCCAGGCCGTCGGCCCGCACCCGGACGCCATACAAGGGGGCGCCTGTCCGGTTTTCAATCGTCACATCCTGCGAAAGCCGTTTGCCCGCATTCGTCAACGCCCCCGTCTCCACCACGACCACGCTGCCGGTCGCCTCGCTTAACTCGACCTGGTAAGCCGCCTTGTATCCGGTTTCCGGATCCTTCAGCGTCAACGTGAGCTGGGCGGTCGCCTCCGTGCCTCTCCACAGGTAGCGCAGGAACAAGGCGTTTTCCGTCAGCACCACGTCCACATTGTTCGTATCGGACGACTTCACCGACAGCTCGCCCGCTCCGCTGACCAGGTTCGTCAGCGCATACTCCTGGCACGGCCCCTGGTCAACCGGTCCGCCGAACAACAGCGAGGTGAACACCGGCATCCCCAGGCCCGTATGCACCTTCATGGCCTTCGACCAGACGCTCTCCCCGCTCAGCGCCGTGAGGCGCCGCACGCGATACCAGTAATCCCGGTTCGCCACCAGGTTGCTCACGCTGCATTCCGTGTCGTTGCACACATAGAGCTTCTCGTAGCCCGGCACCCGATTGGCAAAGCCCGCATCCGAAGCCACGCTCAACTCGCCTTCCGGCGCGCCGCCAGCCACCCACTGCCAGCGGGCCGTGAAGGCTTTCCTGGCGATCATACGCGGCGGCAGCGCCTTCGGCGGCACGGGCACAAACCACGCCGTCACGGCCTGGTCGCCGTCCATCGTCAGCTTCAGCGGATTGTCGCTGCCCGTCGCATCGCCGAGCCATTCGCTGAACTGGTAGCTCTTGTTCGGCATGGCCGTCAACGTCACAACCGTGCCATGATCGTAGAAGCTCTGATTCTTGCCCCGTGTATTGCCGTTTATCTTCACCGCTCCATTGGTGTGCGTCACTTCCAGCGTATAGTCGTCATCCGCCTCCGTGGCGACGACCTTGGCGCTGCCGATCCCCGCGGCCGTGATGGCAAACACGGTGATGCCGTCCACGTTGTCGGCATTGTCTTCGGCGGCCGCCAGGGTCACCCTCTGGTACGTGGCCCAGTTCGCCGGGGTGAAGATCAAGCGCGCGCCGTTGGAAACCGTGAGGCTTGAATCCCCGCTCTCTCGGGCCACCGCCACCACCACATCGCCCGTGCTTTTCGCGCTCAGCTTCACTCGGAAGCTTGCCGTGCCGCCCTCGGGCACCGTCACCTCCACCTTGTCGGTCAGCGCGGCGATCACGTTCGAAGACGGATCCCCCAGATATTCAAAGGCATTGCGCTTCACCGTCTCACCGAAGCGGGTCGAGAACACGCGCACATCGCCGAGCCCGGCCACGCTGGAAATGCCCGCCGTGACCACAACCTGCGTGGACGACTGGCCGGGCAAGACCGATGCCTTCACGCCACAGATCGTCACGTTGGTGATGTCGGAACCGGCGCCAAGGTTGGACCCGATGATCGTCACCGTATAGCCGCCGGTATAAGAGCCTGACGATGGCGACACGCCGGGCTTCGCGGTACCCGCCGGCCCCCGCTTCGCCACATTATTGGCCGCCACGCCACCGGCCGTCGTATAATACCCTCCGGCGTATAAAACGTTGTCTCTGCCAACTGCCAGTTCTTCGACAACACCGTCCATGCCTGATCCCATGTTAGCCCAGGTGCTACCGTTCCATTGCGCCACATAATTTGCCGCCACGCTACCTGCATTTGTAAAATACCCTCCGGCGTTCACGTTGCCGTTGGTATCCAGTTTCACTGCGCGCGTCTTCCAATCCATGCCGGAATCCAGATTGGTCCAACTGTTCCCGTTCCATTGCGCGACGTAATTCACCGTCACATCGCCTGCTCTCACGAAATTCCCCGCGGCGTACAAGACGCCTCCCGGCGCCAACGCCAGTCCGCGTATGTCGCCGCTCGTACGGGGGCTGTCGCTGCTCATACCGGAGCCGAGGTTGGTCCAGGTGCTTCCGTTCCATTTCGCGATGTTGCTTGCCAGCACGCCACCCGCCGTCGTGAAATCCCCTCCGGCGTACACGTTGCCATTCCCGTCCAACGCCAAGGCGCGTATCTGGCCCTTGCTGCCATTGACGCCCAAGCCGAGGTTGGTCCAGGTGCTTCCGTTCCATTTCGCGATACCATTTGCCGACACGTCACCCGCCGTTGTAAAATCCCCGCCGGCGTACACGTTGCCGTTGACATCCAGCGCCAGCGCATAGACGTCACCATTCATGCCGGAACTTAGGTTGGTCCAACTACTCCCGTTCCATTGCGCGATACGATTCGCCGCTACGCCGCCCGCCGTCGTGAACCATCCGCCAGCGTACAAGACTGCGTTCGTACTTCTTGCCAGCGCAAAGACGTGATTATTCATGCCGGAACCCAGGTTGGTCCAACTGCTCCCATTCCATTGAGCGACACGGTTCGCCGGAGTGCCACCCGCCTCCAAAAATAATCCGCCGGCGTACAGGACGTTATTGGTGGCAGGAACGAGCGCATACACCGCGTCATTCACGCCGTCACCCAGATTCGTCCAGGCGGCGGGTTCGGCGTCAACGCCAATCAGGCCTGCCAGGTTGACCGTATAGGCCCCCGTCAGCGTGATGTCGCCGTTGTCAGAGGTCTGCACCACGATATCTTTCACGCCCGCCGAGCCCGTGGCCGGCAGCGTGATCGTGAACCCGTTCGCGCCATGCGCGCCCAGCGTGGCCCGCACCCCTCCCACCAATACGTTGGTAATGCTGCCGAAGCTGCCGTTGGTGATGGTGATCGTATTGCCGCCCGCGAACGGGCCCGTATTGGCCGAAAGCTGACAGCACGAGCCTGCCAGGTTAATGATATAGGAAGCGGTCAACGAATTGTTGCTGATGACCAGCGCGGCTGTGTGACTGCCCGCCGCGGAGGGGGAATAGGCCACCGTGAACGGGCTCACCCCGCCCACCGGCACCGTGGCGGGGACTCCCGCGATCGAAAAACACGTCCTGTCTGTCCCATTCGTCCTATATTCGCTAATGGTCAAAAGCCCCGTGCCGTTGTTGGTGATGCTGAAGGTGTTGGTGACGATCGCGCCAAGGATGATCGGGGCGAACTGCGTGCCGTTCAGCAGCGAGACACCGGCGCCGCTGGCGATCCTCGCGCCATTGACGCCCCGCACCTGCAGCCCCGGGGGCAGGTAAGTGAAGGCCGTGCTCTTCACCGTCTCGCCGAAGCTCGTCGAGAACACGCGCACATCGCCAAGCCCGGCCGAACCGGAAACACCGGCCGTCACCACGACCTGCGTGGCCGACTGCCCCGGCAGGACAGTTGCCTTCACGCCGCAGATCGTCACATTGGTGATGTCGGAGCCATTGCCGAGGTTGGACCCGATGATCGTCACCGTATAGCCGCCGGCGAAGGCGCCGGAAGCGGGCGCCACGCCGGAATTAACGGTAACTGCCGGCCCCCACTTCGCCACATGCTGGGCCGACACGCCGCCCGCAGTCGTGAAATACCCGCCCGCATACAGATTCGTCCCGACAGGCGCCAAGGCAAACACCCAGTCGTCCATGCCGGCGCCCAGATTCGTCCAGGCGCCCGATGCCGCATCCCGCTTCGCCACATAATTGGCCGAAAGGCCACCCGCATGCGTGAACAACCCGCCCGCATACAGGTTTGCTCCGTCATGCGCCAAGGCGTACACTTCGCGATCCATGCCGATACCCAGATTGGTCCAGGAACCCGTCGCCGCATCCCACGTCGCCATATAATTGGCCGAAAGTCCACCCGCATTCGTGAAATCCCCGCCCACGAATAGATTCGTCCCGTCATACGCCAAGTCATACACGTAGGCCTGGAGGCCAGCCGCGTTGCTCACGCCGCTGCCCAGATTCGACCAAGCCCCCGACGCCACATCCCACTTCGCCACACGTTTGGCCGGTTCGCGGTCCGCATACGTGAACCACCCGCCCGCATACAGGTTCGTCCCGTCATGCGCCAAGGCATACACATGGCTGTTCATTCCGGCGCCCAGATTCGTCCAGGCGCCCGACGCCGCATCCCACTTCGCCACATAGTTCGCCGAAACGCCGCCCGCAGTCGTGAACGCCCCGCCCGCGTATAGCTTCGTTCCGTCATACGCCAAGGCACTCACCCCGCCGGCCACGCCGAGGCCCAGATTCGTCCAACACGTGCCATTCCACTTCGCCACATAGTTCGCCGAAACGCCGCCCGCATTCGTGAAATCACCGCCCGCGTACAGATTCGTCCCGTCATACGCCAAGGCGCGCACCCAGCCGGCCATGCCGGCGCCCAGATTCGTCCAGGCGCCCGATGCCGCATCCCACTTCGCCACATTCGCGGCCGGCACGCCGCCGGCCGTTGTGAAAGACCCGCCCGCGTACAGATTCGTCCCGTCATGCGCCAAGGCCCACACAGCCTCGTTCATGCCATCGCCCAGATTCGTCCAGACGCTAGGCCCGTAGTCCGTCCATCCAATCACGCCCGCCGGATTGACCGTATACGCACCCGCCAGCGTGATCGCGCCGTTGTCGGAGGTCTGTACCACAATGTCCTTCACGCCCGCCGAGCCCGTGGCCGGCAGCGTGATCGTAAACCAATTTGCGCCATGCGCGCCGAGTACGGCCTGCACCCCACCCACCAGCACGTCGGTGATGTTGCCAAAGTTGCCGTTGGTGACGGTGATCGTGTTGCCGCCCGCGAACGCGCCGCGGTTGGTGCTGATCTCAAAGACCGGCGCTCCCACCGAGCCCGCGAGCTTGATCGTGTAGGCGGTAGGCACGGTATAATTGACACCGGCGCCGGTGGCAATCGTTGCCTTGATATTGATCACCAAATCAGCCGCGTTGCTGCCGGTGGTCGCGGAACCATAAACCACCGTGAAGGGGGCCTTGGCGTTATACACCACCGACATGGGCATGCCTGTGATCGTGAAGCCCGCCCCATTCGTCACAATGCTGCTAAACTCGAGTAGCGGCCCAATGCCATCATTAAACAGGTATAGCGTGTTGGTGCGGAGAGTGCCCGGAGCGCAAACCCCGAAATCCGTGCCATTGGCCTTGGAGGCCGCCGCCCCGCTGGCGATGGGTAAGATGCCGTTCGTGCCCAATACGGTAAGGTTTGAGCCGGTAGGCCCCGTAAAGACGGCCCAGGCCGAGTGCGGCGCCAACAGGCTGAGGCAGGAAATCACGCACGCGACACCCAGGGGGATGTACCGGGGTTTGGTCGCACGCATCGTTTGGGATACAAAGCCAGTGGTCGTAATCATGAGCCCCCCTTAATAAATAACTGAATAAATAGCCCCGTTTTGCTTTGTCTTCGTGCGGGACACGTGCACTTCTACGGAAGTTCTGGCCCTTGTCATGCAGGAAACGCCGAACACATGACAAACAAAACAATGTAACTCAATTTATGACAAAACGGTTTGCGTGTCAAAGAAATCTCATGATAAACACTTAGTACGCGGTTCGATTTTTCTTAGCCGAAGGGTTAAGAACAATCGAGTGTTATTGACCTTTTATCTTACTCCGGCTATACTGACACCGTAAACAAGGACGTTTTATATGTCTGAACTTGTCATTCGCCTGCTGGCCGGATTCGGACTTGTGTTGGCATGCAGTTTCGTGGCGCTCAACATCCTGGCCTGGAACCATGCCCGGTCCCTCCTCCACTATTCCTTCCGGGGCACCCAGACACAATTCCCCCATGCGCTAAGCGCCCTCCAGAAGGCCGCCGTCCTCTTCGAAGGCGTCAACGTGCCGCGCCCGGCCGGAACGCAGACGCCCGCCGATTTCGCCCTCCTCTACGAGCAGGCGACCATCCCCACCGCCTCCGGCCACGAGCTGGGCGCCTGGCTCTGCCCGGGCCGGCACGCCGGCTCGCTGGTCATCCTGTTCCATGGCTACGCCCTCGACAAATCCTCCCTCCTGCCCGAGGCGGCCGTCTTCCACGGCCTGGGCCTCTCCTGCCTGCTCGTGGACTTCCGCGGCTCCGGGGAATCCTCCGCCTCCCACACCACCCTGGGGGTCCACGAGGGCAAGGACGTGGCCGCCGCCTACCGCTATGCCCAGGCCCGCTTCCCGGACTCCAGGCTCATCCTCTTCGGCCAGTCCATGGGCTCGGCCGCCATCCTCAGGGCCATCCGCAAGGAGCCCGGCGTCAAGCCCGACGCCATCGTCCTGGAATCGGTTTTCGACTCCATGCTCCGGACGGCCATGAACCGCTTTTCCCTGATGCGCTTGCCGGCCTTCCCCAACGCCCACCTGCTGGTCTTCTGGGGCGGCCGCCAGTTCGGCTTCAACGCCTTCCGCCATAACCCGGCCGACTACGCCCGCTCCGTCACCTGCCCCAGCCTCTTCCTCCAGGGCGCCGCCGATGTCCGCGCCCGGCCCCAGGATGCCCGGCGGGTCTTCAACGCCGTCGCCTCCGAGCACAAGGAGTTCCGCGAGTTTGCGGGCATCGGCCACGAGTCCTATGTGGCCCGCCTCCCGGACGACTGGCGCCAAACCGCCCTCGCCTTTTTCCAGCGCCACGGCCTGCTGCCTTCTTGACTGGCGCCCAACCTCCCGCTACCTTAACCGCCATGACCGTTGAACGCTGCCGCTTCGCTCCCTCCGCCTCGGGCCGCGCCCATCCCGGCACGCTGCTGGCCGGCCTGCTGGCCTGGCTGGACGCCCGCTCGCGCGGAAGCCGCTTCCTCCTCCGCATCGAGGACATCGACCCCCAGCGGGCCACGGCGGAGTGGCGGGACGGGCTGATCGAGGACCTGACCTGGTTCGGCCTCGACTGGGACGAGCTGGAGTTCCAGGCCGGACAGGCGGCCCGCCACACGGCCGCCCTGGACCGGCTCCAGGCGCTGGGCCGCCTCTACCCCTGCTCCTGCGCCAAGGCCCGCCTTCGCAAAATTTGCCGCACCCTGCCGGACGGCTCGCTGGTCTATCCGGGAACCTGCCGCGGCCGCCCCCTTGCCGATTGGCGCGCCTGCACGGAAAACATCCGCTGCACCCTGGACGGCATCGAGATCACGCTGACCGACGAATCCGGCCTCGATTTATCCCAGTGGCCCGGCCGCGAGGCGGGCGATCCCGTGGTGCGGCGCAAGGACGGCTCGGTGACCTATCCGCTGGCCGTGGTGGCCGACGATGCCGCCGCCGGCGTGACGCGGATCGTCCGCGGGCGGGACATTGCGCCCTTCACCGCGGCGCAGGCGGCGCTTTACCGGCTGCTGGACTTCCCCCCGCCGGCCTACCGCCATCACCTGCTGCTGCTGGAGCCGCACGGGGAGAAGTTCGCCAAGTTCCATGGCGCGGTCGGCGCGGACACGCTTCGCCGCCACCTGCCGGCCCCGGCGCTGGTCGGCCTCCTGGCCCACGTCGGCGGGCTGCGCCCGACGGCGGATCCCGTTTCGCCCGGCGATCTGGTGGCGTCATTTAAATGGGAACAGGTCCGCACACGGGACCAGGTGCTGGAGTGGAGCGGAAGCGCGCTGAGCTGGCGCCGCTGATACCGGGCGGGGGAGAACCCCTAGCCCCCCTCCTGCCGGGCCCGATAGAAGAAGACCCCATGGAGGCGGCGGGCTCCGCCGTGTAGGATGGCCCCTGTCGAAACAAAAAAGCCTCAACGGGGTCGGGACCCGGAAACGCATCCCCTCTGACTTCCTGACTCGGTCAGAGATTCCGGTCACTCCCGACCCCGATCTATTCAAGACGGCTTCAGGCCGGTTTCTGGTCCCGCAACCGAGCAACAATGCCCCCAATGTGGGCGGCGGCCGCCTCCAGCGCCGCAATCATCGGCGGCTGAAAGACCTGAACGGTGCGGGATCCCATGTTCAAGACGGCGATCACGCGGGACTGATAGATCACCGGCACCACCAGCACGGATCGCAGCCCCTCCAGCAAGGCATCGGCGGAAAGCGTTTCGAAATCGCATGAAGAAGACAGGCGCGTTCCCCGAATCAGCATGTCGCGGGGCGAACCCGGCTCGATCCGCGCACACGAGGCGACAAACGCCCCGGATAGATTCCGGTGCGCCACCAGATCGAAGCTTCCACCGTCATTGCCCAGGTAGACCCCGCCGCAATCCACGCCCGGGATGCGCTGCAGCATTTCAAGCAACCGGCTGAAGGACTCCTGCATCGACGATGTGGCCCCGAGCGCCACGGCCAGGTCCCGCTGCAGCTTCAACAGGACTTCCGCCTCCCGGCGCGCCTCGTTCTCTTTCCGCAACTCCGCGTTGGCGGCGAGCAAGTCGCGGGTGCTCCGCCGCAACAGGACCAGGAGACGCCAGACAACCCCGGCCAGGATTACCATCCCGACCTGGACCGCCATGCACGGCCAGATCATCTTGCCGAGGAGCGTCCCCTCGCCCAGCGCCAACATGGGATCTATCGCACAGCTCATTCACGCCCCGCCCGGTTGATTGCACATCCTCAATTCCGCGATAATCCCATAAGCGCCCCTCCCGAATCAAGCGGTATGTCTGTAATTTAGGAACGACTGCGGCGCCGCCGGCCCCTCACATAGCCGCTTGCGTCAACACGTGCGCGCCGCTAAACTGATCACACGAAATGAATCTGCCGCTTTCCATCCTGCAGGCGTGCTGGGCCGTGACCACGGCCATGGCGCCCTACCTGCTCCTGGGGTTCCTGATCTCGGGGCTGATCCGGGTCGTCCTGACTCCGGCCTGGGTCCGCCGCCACATGGGCAAGCCCGGCCTCTGGCAGATCCTGAAGTCCGCGCTGATCGGCGTCCCCCTGCCGCTGTGCTCCTGCGGGGTCATCCCCGTGGGCCTCTCGCTGCGCAAGCAGGGCGCCAGCCGAGGGGCCACGGTCGCCTTTCTCGCCTCCACCCCCCAGACCGGGGTGGACAGCATCGCGATCACCTACTCGCTGCTGGGGCTGGGCGTGAGCGTGGTGCGGGTGGCGGCGGCCTTCTTTTCCGGCCTCCTGGCGGGCGTGCTGGTGGAATGGGCCTACCCCCCGGAGCCCAGAGCGGCCGGAAAAGAGGAAGCCGCGCCCGGCCTGACGATGGCGCCCTGGTGGAAGCGGGTCTGGGAGCATGGCTTCATCACCCTGCCGCGCGACATGGCCCGCCCGTTCCTGCTGGGCATTCTCCTGGCCGGCCTGATGACCGTGCTCGTGCCGCCGGGCTATTTCCAGGACCGCGTGCCGGACGTGTGGAGCTCCTACGCCATCATGCTGGCCGTCGGCATTCCGCTCTACGTCTGCTCCACGGCGTCGATCCCCCTGGCCGTGGGCTTCATCCACATGGGCTTCTCCCCGGGCGCGGCGCTCGTCTTCCTGGTGGCGGGGCCGGCCACCAACGCCGCCACCATCACCACCCTCTGGACGAAAATCGGCCGCCTCGGCACGCTCCTTTACCTGCTGGCCATCGCCGCCAGCGCGCTGGGCGCCGGGTGGGTCACCGATGCCTGGGCGGGCGCCACCTCGCTTGCCACGCTGACGCCGCAGCTGGAGCACGTGCATGGCCACTCCTGGTCCAGCATCCTCAGCGCCCTCGCCATGCTGGCCCTGGTCGTCCCCGGCCTCTGGGCATCAGAAGAGGACTAGCAACCTGTCGGACTTTCCCGTGACCGACCGGTTCTGACATCTATTTGCGCGAAGCAATGGAGGGCGGAGCTACTGCGACGCCGCATGCGTCAGTCTGGCGGCGGTCCTACCAGCGGGGGGTCGGCGTTGCGG
>CAIKKV010000148.1 GCA_903828035.1 uncultured bacterium | reverse complement strand
GCTTCGTCGTCTCCCGCGGGGCCGGCAGTTCGGCGATCGGGCAGGAGACGATTTCAAAGGGCTTCCCGTAGATGCGCGCGCCCATCAGTTCGGCGTCGAAGCGGCCGGTTTTGTCCTGGGCGTAGTGCGCCCGGACCTGCTGGTCAAGCTCGGCGGGCGCGGCCAGGAAGAGGCGGCAGCCCCCCCGGGACCAGAGCAGGAACTTGAGCATGCGCTCGAGGTGGAGCAGGTTCCCGGCCGCTTCCGGATGGTTCGCCGGAAGGACGAGCGTGTCGAAGCGGAACCGGGAGCCATCGGCTTGTTCCAGGACGAACGCCACGGGATGCGACCCCGGGGTCGACTTTGTCCGGGCGAGGAACGCCCGGTTGAACAGGACGGCCGGCCGGAAGGCGGGGTCCAGTTCGGGCGTCAGACGGGGAGCCGGAAGGGAAGGCAGGGAATCGTTAGATTTCATAATGACGTTTTTATCTGGCCTTTGCTTTCCTGTCAAGAAGGACACATCTTGCATGTTGAGCCATTTTTTGCCACTATGAGGTGCTCAGGAGAGACGCCGCCATGAATGTTTCCGATGTTTCCTTTCAGTTCCGGGTGGCCGGCCGCCAGGTGATGGTTAATCCCACCGGGTCGGGGAACGTGAATGATACCTACCTGGCCATCTTCCGGACCACGTTCAGCGAAGAGCGGTTTATCGTCCAGCGGATCAACAAGCGCGTGTTCACCCGCCCGGAATGGGTCATGCTCAACATCCGCATCCTGACGGAGCACGTCCACAACCGCCTGGAGGCGGGCCGGGATACGGCTGATCGCATCTGGCAGCTGCCGCGCGTGATTCCCTGCAAGGACGGGCGGGATTTCTTCATTGATGAAAACGGCGAGTTCTGGCGGGCGATGACCTTGATTGCGTCGGCCACTGCCTATAACACGACCCAGGGGGCGGAGCATGCCCAGGAGTGCGGCGCGGTGCTGGGCCATTTCCACAATTTGATTTCGGACCTGGAGCCGGCCCGGCTGAATGACACGCTGCCGGGGTTTCACATCACGCCCCTCTACCTGGCCAAGTATCAGAAAACGCTGGCCACGGACCAGTCTCAGAATATCCTGCACGGCTCGGCCGAGGCCCGCCGGCTAGCCCTGTTCGTCGAGGCCCGCCATGAACTGGCCGGGCGGCTGGAGAACGCGCGCGAATCGGGCATCCTGGGCCAGCGCCTGATTCACGGCGATCCCAAGGTGACCAACATCATGATCGATGACTTCACCGGCAAGGGCACCAGCATTATCGACCTTGACACGGTGAAGCCGGGCTTGATTCACTATGATTTTGGCGACGCCCTGCGCTCCACCTGCAACCCGGCGGGCGAGGAGGTGGAGAACCTGAACGAGGTGGTGTTCGACGTTGACCTCTGCGAGGCGTTCATCCGGGGCTACATGACGAACGCCAAGGGGTTCCTGACCGATGGCGATCGGGCGTATCTCTACGATTCCATCCGCCTGCTGGCTTTTGAGCTGGGTTTGCGCTTTTTCGAGGATCACCTGGCGGGCAATGTTTACTTCAAGGTCAAGTACCCCGAACAGAACCTGGTCCGGGCCCGGGTCCAGTTCAAGCTGTGCGAGAGCATTGAGGCCCGGGAACGGCAGATCCGGGCTGTCTTGGCGGCGGGCGAAAGGAAGTCGTAAATAGTGCGCTTTCATGCTTGACTCGGGGTTTGCCTTTCATCCAAAATGCAACAATTCTAATGGGTCTAATAGATAACGGTTTTCCACGTCTTTCGTCGCTGATCAGGGCAACGGGGTTTGAGCTATGTTTAATTTTTTGATGGGCCTCTTTTCCGATGACATCGGCATTGACCTGGGCACGGCGAACACCCTGGTTTATGTGAAGGATCGGGGTATTGTGCTGCGTGAGCCCTCGGTTGTGGCCATCCAGGCTGGAACAAACCGCGTGTTGGCGGTGGGGGAAGAGGCGAAGCAGATGCTGGGCCGGACGCCGGGCAGCATCGTGGCCATTCGCCCGATGAAGGCGGGCGTTATTGCCGATTTCGAGATTACGGAGGCGATGCTGCGGTATTTTATCCGCAAAATCCATAACCGGCGCAAGATGGTCCGGCCCCGTATCATTATCGCCGTGCCGAGCGGCATCACCGAAGTGGAAAAGAGAGCGGTGAAAGATTCGGCCATTCACGCGGGCGCCCGCGAGGTCTATTTGATCGAGGAGCCGATGGCATCGGCCATCGGCGTGGGACTGCCCGTCCAGGAACCGGCGGGGAATATGATCGTGGATATCGGCGGCGGCACCACGGAAGTGGCGCTGATCTCGCTGGCGGGAATTGTGTTTTGCAGAAGCGTTCGCGTGGGCGGCGACGAGATGGATGACCATATCGTCCAGTACATGCGGCGGGTTTACAATTTGATGATCGGCGAGCGGACCGCCGAGGAAATCAAGATCACAGTCGGGTCGGCATACCCGCTGGAACAGGAAATGACTCTTGATGTGAAGGGGCGCGATCAGGTGGCCGGGCTGCCCAAGACGCTGACCATCACATCGGAAGAGATCCGCGAAGCGTTGCAGGAGCCGGTTTCGGCCATTATCGAGGCGATTCGCACCACGCTGGAGCGGTGCCCGCCGGAATTGTCGGCCGACCTGGTGGACCGCGGCATGGTGCTGGCCGGCGGCGGATCGCTGATCCGCGGGCTGGACAAGCTGATCGCCGAGCAGACGGGTCTTCCCGTCCATCGCGCCGACGATCCGCTCAGCGCGGTTGCCGAAGGCATTGGCGTGGTCCTCAACGAGCTTAATTTCCTGCGCAAGGTAGCCAGTTCCGACCGGAGCTGAGCCGCCCCCTTGTAAACCTGTTCCGCCTGTCTCCGCCCCCGGTCCGCAAAAGGGATGTTAACGGATCAAGGAGCAAGAGGCTTTTTTGGCTAGAGAGATGCAACTGACTTTGGTGGGCCTGGGCGCGGCATTATTGCTGGTGTTCAACCTGCCTGTACCGGCCGCGCACGGGATCAAATCCGCGGTCCGTGAATTGTTGGCGCCCTATCATGCCGCCCTTGCCTCCGCTGGAAACTGGCGTTTCAGCAAGGCCCAGCCGTCCCCCGAAACCCCCGTTTCCCTCCGCTTGGCGGAGCTGCAGCGCCTGGACTCGCTCGAGAAGGAAAACGACGAGCTTCGCCGCCTGCTGGGCTTCGAGAAAAGGCTGGCGTTCCAGGCGGTGGCCGCCAAGGTGATGGCGCGGGACGACGCCTCGGGGTGGTGGCGTTCGCTTCGGCTGGATCGGGGCTATGAAGACGGCATTGGCACCAATCACGTGGTCATCGCCGAGAACGGCGTTCTGGGCGTGGTGCGCGAGGTTTCCCCCCATACGGCCGACGTGCTTCTGATTTCCGATCCCGGGTGCCGGATCGCCGTCCGCTGCACCCGGACGGGTGATTGTGGCCTGCTACAGGGCGGTGGATTCCTGGAGCGGGACGGGCTCATGGAGATGCTTCTTCCCGCCGAGCAGGGCGACATGACCTTCATCCCGCGCGATTCCGCCATCCGGGAGGGTGATGAAATAACCACATCAGGGCTGGGCGGAGTCTTTCCCGAGGGGCTCCGGGTCGGCACGGTCAGGCTCGTTCAGCCGGCCCACTCCGGCCTGTATCTGAATGCCCGGGTGAAGCCTTCGGCCGACCTTGCCCGTCTGCGCCACGTGCTGGTTATCACCGCGAAGCGCCCTCGCGGAAAGGCGGCGCCATGACCGCCGTTTCGATCCTTCTCGTGCTTTTAGTCGCCGCTTTTACGCAGGGGCTGTCGCCCGCCATCGGGTGGCTGGGAATGGCGAAGGCGCCCTTGATTTTAAGCGTGGTCATCTATTACTCCCTTTCGCATGGCCGCATGGCCATGCTGTGGGCGGCTCTGGCCGGCGGGCTTATGCAGGACAGCCTCGGCTTTACGCCGCTGGGCTGCAGCGCGTTCTGCTTCTGCCTGGCCGGCCTTGGAATCCAGACCGCCCGCGAGGTGCTGTTCAAGGATTCGCTGTTCACGGTGATCGGCCTGACGGCGTTGTGCGCCGCCTTGATCACGCTTGTCACCTGGCTTTTCCTGGTGCTGGGCGAGTTTGACCTGATGCCGGAGATCGGCGGACCCGGATGGGCCGTCTGGCTGAAGGCCGTCGGAACCGCCCTGCTGGCGTGTGTCGCGGCGCCGCCCGTTTTCGGGCTGGCTCGCGGGCTGGACCGGCTTCTCGGGACGCTGGAGGCCTCGCCGGCATGAGCACACGCCTCGATGATCGCGATCTTGTGAGAGTGGGAGTGGTGACACTGGTCATGTTCGCCGGCCTGCTCGTGCTGGCCGTCGCCCTGTTGCGCATCCAGGTTTGGCAGGGGGCCCATTATGCCGAGAACGCCCGCCAGCAGAGCTTGCGGGTCGTTCGCGTTCCGGCGGACCGGGGCCGCATTTATGACCGCAACGGAATCTGCCTGGCGGACAATACGCCGGCGTTCTCCCTGTGCGTGTTCGTCGAGGAGTTCCGGAAGCCGGGCCGCTGGGATTACACCGCCGATGCCGTTTCCCGCCAGTTGCTGGCGGTTTCCTCCGCCATTGAACGTCCCGTTGAATTGTCGGCCGTCGATTTCACCAATCACATTCACCGCCGCTTGCCCTTGCCGCTCGTGGCCTGGACCAATCTGGACACCCGGGCGATGGCCCGTTTCGCCGAGAACGAGTGGCGCTTCAAGGGGGTGGATATCGTGGCCACCCCGTCGCGCGTCTACCCCGCCCGGAGCCGGGCCGCCCACGTGCTGGGCTATGTCAGCAAGGCGGATCTTCAGACGGTCGAGAAGAAGGACTATGATTACCTCCTGCCTGAGCTCGCCGGCCGCTCCGGGCTCGAGAAGCGGTACGATCGCGAGCTGAGCGGCCAGGCCGGCCAGCGGATGCTGCGCGTGGACGCCTCCGGGTTCATGTCGGGCGTGATGCAGGAGACGGATCCGGTGCCGGGGCGGGATTTGGTTCTGGCCCTCGACGCCCGCATCCAGGGAATGGCCGAGAATGCCCTGCTGGGACAGCGCGGCGCCGCGGTGGTGATCGATCCGCGAAGCGGCGAGGTTCTGGCCATGGCCAGTTCGCCGGACTTCGATCCCAATGTGTTTGTCGCGGGCGTCTCGAAGGAGAGCTGGAGCCAGTTGAACGCGGACGACGCGGAACTGCCGCTGCTGAACCGGGCGATCGGCTCTTTTTACCCCCCGGGCAGCCTGTTCAAGCCGGTGGTGGCGATCGCCGGGCTGGAGAACAACCTGTGGAATCCGGACGCCGTCGTGAACTGCCCGGGCTATTTCGAAATGGGGAACTTCCGGATTCGATGCTGGAATGTCAATGGTCATGGGCCGGTGGCGCTTCGCAAGTCCATCGAGCAATCCTGCAATACCTACTTCTGCACCCTGGGCCACACGATCGGCTACGAGGCGATCTATCACATGGCCCAGGCGCTGGGCCTGGGCCGGGCCACCGGCATCGAGCTGGACGGGGAACTCCGGGGGCTGATTCCGGATACCGCCTGGAAGCGGACCCAGTACAAGGACGACTGGCGGGATGGCGATACGTGCAACGCGTCGATCGGGCAGGGCTTCCTGGGCGTGACCCCGCTCCAGATGGCGGTCCTCTGCTCCACGATCGCCAATGGCGGCCATCTGTACCGCCCCCGCTTGGTTCTGGGCTTTCGCGCGCCCGGAGACCCCCGGGTTTCCTCCAGGCCGGAACTGGTGCATGAAATGAACTGGTCCCCGCGGACGCTCGCCGTGGTGCGCGGCGGCATGCGCGACGTGGTGAACGCGCCGAGCGGGACCGGTAAAAACGCGCGCCTCGACGAGGTGGTCGTGGCGGCGAAGACGGGGACGGCCGAGGTCGGGCGGAAGGGCGGGGGGAAGAAGCACGTCTGGATGATGGCCTTCGCGCCTTTTGACGATCCCCGCTACGCCGTGGCCATGGTGGTGGAGGAGGGCGTTTCGGGCGGCTCCACGGTCGGCCCCCGCGTGGGCAAGCTGCTGGACGGCATTTTTTCGGAAGCGGAGGCCCACGGATGAGACGGCTGGGCATCCAACTGGCGCTCCTGAAACGAGGCAACTGGCTTCTTGTGCTGGCCATGCTGGCGTTGATGGTGATCGGCATCCTGTTCATCCGCAGCGCGTGCGCCGCCCGGCAGGAGGCGGTGATCCAGAACCTGTTCCGGGTCCAGATTTTCTGGGGCGTGGCCGGGCTGGGCGTGTTCACCGTCACCAGCCTGCTCGACTATCGCAAGCTGACCGAATGGGTGTGGTTTTACTACGCCTGCTCGCTGGTGCTGCTGGTCATGGTGCTGGCGGTGGGGCGGTCGATGTACGGCAGCAAGCGGTGGCTGGATTTCTTCGGCATGAACCTGCAGCCGTCGGAGCT
>CAIKKV010000147.1 GCA_903828035.1 uncultured bacterium | reverse complement strand
CGGGCGGGCGACGCGGTGACGTTCATCGGTTTTGGCGCGGTGGCGGGCACGGGGGCGCGCGCGGTGACGGGGGTGACGTCGCTGAGCCTGGCCGGCATCATCCCGTGGCCGAACTATTTCAACTCGCTCGCGACGTGGTGGACGGGGGGCGCGATCGGCGTGCTCGTGTTCACGCCGGCGTTGATGGCGTGGCGGGCCGGCTGGCGGGGGATGCGGCTTGGCCGGGAGGACGTGTTGTACGCAGTGTTGTTTCCGGCAAGCGCGCTTGCGGGCCTCGCGCTGATGCCGGTGATGCCGGAGTTGTTCGTTTTCCCGGTGCTGCTGGGGGGGGCGTTTCGCCTCGATCGTCGGGCGTTGTTTACGGTGAATGCGCTGGGCATTCTGTTCATCATGTCGTTGACGGCTTCGGGGTTTGGCCCGTTTGCGACCGGGCAGGCGCGGGGCGGATGGGGGGCGCTGCCGGTGTTTGTCCTGCTGATGACGGTGCCGGGGGTGATGGTTGCGGGGGCGCGCGCGGAGCGCAGCCAGATGCGGGACCGGCTACGGAAATCGGAGCAGGCGCGGCGGCGGGCACCGGAACCGGGAGAGGCGGAAGCCGCTGACTGGGAAGTGAGCCGGCAGCGGCGCAGCCTGCTGGCGGCCATTCTGCTGGCGGGATTGGCGGCCACCTGCGTGGCGGCGTATTATACGCGGCCTGTCGCGGAGAAGTCGGAGCGGAGGGAGTTCGAGTTCGATTGCCGGGCGATTCAGGATAAGATTGCGAGCCGGCTTGGCGAATGCGAATATATTTTGCGCAGCGGGGCGGCGTTTATCGAGCGCATGCCGGCCAACGCCCAGACCCGGAAGGAATGGCGCCGGTTTGTCGAGTTGCTGCTTTATAAGGAACGGCTGAGCGGGGTGCAGGGAGTCGGGTTTTCGCAATTGATTCCACGCGCGCAGCTGGCGCCACACATCGAGGCGATCCGCACCGAAGGGCTCCCGGATTACCAGGTGCGCCCGGCGGGCGACCGGGAGATCTATACGGCGATCATCTACCTCGAGCCGTTTAACACGCGGAATCTCCGCGCCATTGGCTATGACATGTGGAGCGACCCCGTCCGGCGGCTGGCGATGGAACGGGCGCGCGACCTGGACGCCCCAAGCCTTTCGGCCAAGGTCCGGCTGGTGCAGGAGACCGAAAGAGATGTCCAAGCCGGCACCTTGATGTATGTGCCGGTGTACCAGTCGGGCGCGCCGGTGGCGACGGTGGACCAGCGCCGGGCCGCGCTGCGAGGCTGGGTCTACAGCCCGTACCGGATGACGGATTTGATGCAAGATATCCTGGGCGGCTGGGATTTGCTGACGGAGCGCCGCATCCGGCTGAAAGTGTTCGACGGCGCAAAGGCGGATCCGGTGGCGTTGCTCTACGACAGCCAGAGCGCCGAGGCCCCGGCAAGTAACATGCTTTTGGCTTGGCAAAGCCCTATGGAGGTGGCCGGGCGTGAATGGACGCTGGAGTGCACGAAAACCGGCGGAGCGACGTCGGGCGCGAAACTGGCGAAGACCTGGCTGGTGTTGTTTGGCGGAGCGGGCGGCAGCTTGCTGATGGTCCTGCTGGTGAGCCATCTGCTGGCGGGCCGCTTCCAGGCCCGGCGGCGGGGGAGCCAGTTGATCGCGTCGCTGCGGGAGAACGAGGCGCGGCTCACGGCGGTGATGCAGGCGACGGACAACGGCATTCTTCTGGTCAGCCCGGCCGGCAAGGTCCTCAGCGTGAACCAGCAGTTTGCCAGGATGTGGCGGATCCCCGACGCCATGCTGCAGGGCGGCGACGACGAAACGCTGCTGCGGCACGTCGCCGGGCAGCTGGCGGACCCGGAGGAGTTTTCGCGGGGCGTGGAGCGGATGTACCGCTCGAACGAGCAAAAAGCGGACCTGTTGCAGTTCAAGGACGGCCGGGTGTTCGCGCGGTACACGAATGTCGTCGAACTGGCCAGCACTCGGATCGGACGGCTCTGGTCGTTCCGTGACGTGACCGATCAGGCTCAGGCGGAGATAACGCTGCGCCAACAGAAGGCCGAGTTGGAACGCTTGCTCTATACCGTCTCCCACGACCTCAAGAGTCCGCTGGTGACGGTCAGGACATTCATCGGCTACCTGGAGCAGGATCTGGCAACGGCCGCTGCCGACCGGATCGAGAAGGACATGAGCTACATCCGCAACGCCTCGAAGAAGATGGCGCAGTTGCTCGACGACCTGTTGGACTACTCGCGCCTCGACCACAGCAACGAGCCACCCGTGAGGGTCGCGTTCCGGAATATAGTCGACAGCGCGGTCAGCACAGTCGCCGGACGCATCACGGAGCGGGGCATCAAGGTGACGGTCGGCGGCAGCGACGTGACGTTGAACGGCGACCGCATCCGGCTGGAGGCGATCTGGCAGAACCTGATCGAGAACGCCTGCAAGTTCATGGGCGACCAGAAAGAACCGAGCATCGAGATTGGCGCGGAAACGCGCGACGCGAACACGGTGTTCTTCGTTCGCGACAACGGCATCGGCATCGATCCGCGCTATCACGCGAAGATCTTCGACATGTTCGAGAAGCTCGACCCGAAAGCCGACGGAACGGGCATTGGCCTGACCGTGGTCAAAAAGGTCGTGGAATTGTACCAGGGCCGCATCTGGGTGGAGTCCCCTGTCAAGGAGCGGGGCGCCTGCTTCTATTTCACATTGCCCGGGGCGGCCGAAGTGAAACCAGGAAAACAGGAGGCGACATGAAAGGCAAACCCGTTGTCGTGTTGCTGGTTGAGGATGACGAGGCGCATGCCGAGATTGTGCGGCGGAACTTCCAGGATTATCGACTGGCCAACACCATGAAGCACGTGACCGATGGGCAGGCGGCGTTGGACTACCTCTATCGCCGGGATGAGTTCAGCGATCCGGTCAAGTCGCCGCGGCCGGACATTATCCTGCTGGACCTGCGCCTGCCCAAGGTGGACGGAATGGACGTGCTGAGGATTATCAAGGACGATGCCACTCTCATGCGAATCCCGGTTGTGATCCTGTCCACCTCCAGGGCCGAGTCCGACGTTGTCCAGGCCTATGACTGCCACGCCAACAGCTACCTGGTCAAGCCGGTGGACTTCTCCAGCTTCGGCGAGCTGCTGAAGACCTTCGGCTACTACTGGCTGGCCTGGAACGAGTATCCACAGCTGTAACCGCACCGGAGAACACGATGAGCGCGAAACGATTCAGCCTGCTGATCGTCGATGACGAAGAGTCACACGTCGCGGCCATCACCCGGGCCTTCGAAGAGGCGGGCGCCGACGTCCAGATCCGGACTGCGGCAACCCTGGCGGAGTTCCGCGACTGTCGGCGGGACTCGCCGCCCGACATGGCGCTGATCGACCTGAACCTGCCGGATGGCCGCGCGGTGGACGTGCTCACGCATCCGCCGGAAGACGCGCCTTTCCCGATTCTCGTGATGACCGCGTTCGGCAACCAGCAGATCGTGGTGGACGTGATGAAGGCGGGCGCCCTGGACTATTTGGTCAAGTCGCCCGAAGCGTTTGCCGAGATGCCCCGCACCGTGGAACGCGCCCGGCGCGAGTGGACCCTGCTGCAAAGACGCAAGCAGGCGGAAGCATCCCTTTTCAGGGAAAGGGCTTTCATGCGGCAGGTGATCGACGCCACGCCCGGCTTCGTCTTCGTAAAGGATTGGGACGGGCGCTTCCTGTTGGGCAACAAGGGCATCGCCCGCCACTACGGCACGGGGACCTCCGCCATCGAGGGCAGGACCGTCGCCGACTTCAACTCGAATCCACAAGAGGTGGAGCGCTTCATTCGCGACGACCGGGAGGTCATGAGAAGCAGGGAGCTCAAGCTGATCGCGGAGGAGCCCGTCACGAGCGCTGATGGCCGGAAGGGCTGGTACACGACGATCAAAGTGCCGCTGCTCGAACCGGATGGCACCTGCACGAAGATACTCGGGGTGTCCACGGAGATCACCGACCGTCGGCAGGCCGAGCAACGACTGAAGGAAACCGCAGATGAGCTGGCCCGCTCCAACAAGGACCTCGAGGAGTTCGCCTACGTCGCGAGCCACGACCTGCAGGAGCCTGTCCGCATGGTCCAGAGCTTCATGCAATTGCTGGCCGAGCGGTATGGAGGGCAACTGGACGAGACGGCGCGCGAATACATCGCGTTCGCCGTGGATGGAGCTGACCGCCTCCACCAGCTCATACTGGCCTTGCTGGACTATTCACGCGTTGGAAGCCGCGCCGCGCTGTTGCCGCTGGACCTAAACGCATCGCTTGACCTCGCGCTGAACAACCTGGGCCCCCTAATCCGAGAGACAGGCACGGAGATACAGCGCGAGCCGCTTCCAACGGTGCGGGGCGATGAAACGCAACTGACCCAGCTTCTTCAAAACCTGATATGCAATGCCATGAAATACCACAGGCCCGGCGTCACCCCGGCGATCAACATCGGCGTCCGGCGGCAAGACGCGGAGCGCGTGATCTGGGTGCGCGACAACGGCATCGGCATTCCCGAAGAGCACTTCGAGCGAATTTTCCAGATGTTCCAACGGCTTCACACGAGCCAGGAGTACCCCGGGACCGGCATCGGCCTGGCGATCTGCAAAAAGATCGTGGAACGGCATGGCGGCCGCATCTGGGTCGAGTCAGACCCGGGTCGCGGCTCGACCTTCTTTTTCACATTGCCTGGCGCCTGAAACAGCTTGCGGGCGGGAGGAGGCGATAGGGCCCATTTAAAGACCCCGACTTCCATCAGGCACCTCGAAGCTCCCCAAGACCGCTCAAGCCCTTCTGGGAGTTTCGATGCTTCAGCGGAAATAAGGACGAATATCCGGGTTTACGCCATTGACTGTTTCTTGACACTTTTGGCGGCCTAAAGCGGCCCTTTTGGGCCATCATGGGAGTTTTGAGAAAAAAGGGTTTACAAGCTGCCGCGTCGCTATTTAAGCCAAAAACCCCAATAAATAAGGGGTAGTTGGCGGAGAGGGGGGGATTCGCCTCCAGCCCGATTTACTCCTTCATAACTACATTATAATGAGCAGGTTACGAAGGCAATCGAATAATCGGAGTGATTAAAGGTGAAGGAAAGGTGAAATCTTGGGAGTGTTTCCGCCTCGTTGTTCAGGGAGGGCTTCCCCTGCCAGTTCCCTGTCCGCCAATGCGATCTGGGCGGTGATT
>CAIKKV010000146.1 GCA_903828035.1 uncultured bacterium | reverse complement strand
CCGAGGCGCGGGCCGCAACGCCGGCGGCCGCGCCGGGATCGGGCGTGAAGGCGCTGGCGATATTGATCAGCTCGCCCTGGCGGGTTGTATGAGCCGAAAGAAGGGCGTCAAACACGGGAACGCCGTCCACCTGCTGCTGGAACACGACGCTGCGCATGCCGTTGCGCGGCCCCACAAACACCCGCGTGCGGCGCGAGTCGGCAAGCGCCTCGGGACCCTGCCCGACCTGGGCCCGATGCTCCTGCAGGAACGCCTTCAGGCCGCGATCGGGATCCGCGGCCGACAGGGAGGCCGCCGTGCGGCTGGAAACCAGGCGCCCTGTTCCTCCGGGCCCGGTCAGGAACCCGCTCCGGGCCCGGAAAAAGAGACCCCGCCCGGACGCATCCCGCTCCACCCGCAAATCGGATGAAGGCGACTGATGCGCCGCCGACGCGGCAGCCACGGAAGGCCGGGCCGGGGCGGCAACGGCGGCCGGGCGTTTATCGAAATCACGCAGCGGCGGCCGGGCCGCCGGCTGGAAAGCCAGCGCCGCTGAGGCGGGCACAAGCGCCGCCAGCAGGGTCACCCGCATAACCCTCTTCCACATCCGGTTCATAATCCCCCCGCATCCCGATTCAACCGGTCGCCCGCCGCCGTCCGGATCCCCTCGTCCGGGTCCTGTAAAAGAGTCGTCACCACCGCCCGCGTGCCGCCGTCGTGCAGGCGGGAAAGCCCCTGCAGGGCCGCCAGGCGGGCCGGTGTGGAGACATAGCGCTTGTTTCCCAGCGCCGCGGAGCGCAAGGCCGCCGCCGTCCGGGGCGAGAGCGCCACATTCGCCACCAGGGCGGCCGCCTCCCCGGCATCGGGGCTCGCCTCCTCGATCCGGCGCAGCAGGAAATCCGTCGCCGTGGCGCTGCCCAGGTTGGCCAGCGCCGTCAGCGCTTCCGCTTGCAGCGGAGATCCGACCGGGTGCGAGGCCAGTTCCGTCAGCTCCGCTTCGGCCTCCGGGTCCGTGAAGGCGCGGAGCCGGGCCTCGATCTCCTCGCGCTTGTCCGGATCGGACTCCCGGGCATAGGCCGAAACAAATCCGCGCACCGCGCTTTCGGCGGGGGGCGGCGCATTCGAAGCCACGCCGGAGCCGGAGCGGGGCGCGGAGCCGGAATCGCGGACGCGCAGCAGGGAGGGGCGGCCCGGCCGCCAGACGATCACATAATCCAGCGGCTCCAGCACGCGGAGGAGGGCGGCATCGGGCTCGAGGTTCGAGGCCAGCAGGGTCACCCGGTTCGTCAGCGGGGCCTCCTGGGCCCACTCGCAGTTCGCGGCGCGGCACAGGGGATTCAGCACCTCGGCGAGGGGGCAGTCGACGGCGCGGATGAAGACGCGGCCCTCCCGGACACGAACGGGCGGCGGGGCCTGGTACGGCTGCGCCCCGCAGAGGGAGGCGGCAAGAACAATTGCCGCCAGGAGGATAGTCGGTTTCATCATGAACATGTCCCGATTTTCAACCAACTATCATACTCGCAAAGCCCGCCGGCAACAAGGATAAAGGTTACCTGGAAAAGCGGGGAACGAACCGGTGGCAGTAGGGGGTTTTCCCGTTGCGT
>CAIKKV010000145.1 GCA_903828035.1 uncultured bacterium | reverse complement strand
TTGCAGAAGTAACAGCGATTCAGGGGATTTGCCAGGTATTCGGGCTTGTCGAACTCGTTTGAGCGCACAACTTTCAACCGGATTCCGTATTTCTCGGCCAAAGCCAGCGCTTCGCTCAACTCGCGGCGAGAGAGGCTGGGTGAATCGGCAATGGCAGCCACAGACTTGTCCCCCAACTGCCGGTGGGCGACATAAGCCAGAAAAACCGAGTCCACGCCCCCTGAATAGGCCACCAGGCAGGAGCCAATACTCTTAAACCATTTTTCCAGACTTTCCAATTTGTCAACGGACATGCAAAAAAAATGCCACCAATCATGTCGTTTGTCGAATAATTCCAGCCGGAAGACAATGAACGAGAAGAGAAATCGAATTTACGAATAAGAATGCCAAGCGGCGGCGCCTTGGACCTGATGATAGGCCTTATGGACCTGGCGCAGATTGCGGGACGTTTTGTCGATGGCAGCCATCTCGGCTTCGGCATTGCGCCGCTGATCGGCCAGCCATTGGCTGTTGCGCTGCTCCAGCTGGATCAGTTCGGCCAGCAGCGAACGAAACTCATGGTTGACTTCCGGCGTGTGACGGGGATCCCGGGCCAACTCGGCATGAACCAGCTCTGTCGCTGAAACAATCTGAGCCTGCAATTGGAACTTGGCATCCTGAAAGTGCTGGACTTCAAGCCAGTTCGCCGAACGAATGGCCAAACCTTCCGATTCAGTCAGCTTGCGCCATTCAATGTAAAGACTGAGCAGATCGCTTCGTGCGCTCATGGATTCGGTTGTTGGTTGGCGCGAAAATTGTGTTCCCCGCAAAACCGGTGTTCCGCGATCAGCCTACGGCGCATAGCACCCCGCCGCCATCGGCCATTTCAGCCTCCATGCTGCCCTGGGTCAGCATTTGAGCCCATGCCTCGCGCAAAATCATCAAGCGTTTGATGACTTCGTTGATGCCGACAATGTCCTTTTTAAAATTGCTTTCTGTCAGCCGGCGGTCGAAATACCCGTAAAGACCTCTGAGGGTGTGCGCCAGCTCGCCGCCCTCCTGTGTGTTGAGGGCGCAATCCAATTCATTGATGATCGCCTGGGCGCGCTGAACATTGTTATTGATGGTCAGATTGTACTCCAGCGGATCGGCGAGGCAGAATCCCTGCCGGGCTTGCTCCAGAAAGCGAATGGCTCCATCGTAAAGCATCAAAACGAGATTGCCTGGAGTCGCTGTCTGGGCGGCGACCTGCCTGTAGGAATTCCACGGATTGGATCGTATCATATACGGGGTTCGATCTGGATGTTTGCTGGGACGATTACGCCTTTTGTTCCATCGCAATCGCCAGCAAATTGGCGATTCGCCGCATGGTTTCCACCGGGGGCCATTGATTCTGGTTCACCAATTCCCTGGCTTTCTGGACCTCACCCGCCCGCGCATCCTCCTGATCGCTCATCGATTTTTCCAATTCATCGACCTGACTGAAAGCGGTTGAATCAGCTTCTGTCACGGCCCGTTTCACCGTTTTGGCGGCGGCATCTTGCCCGCCAACCGGTGTTGGACTGTTATTTGTATTGATTTGCATAATCCATTCTCTCTTTCGCTGGCAGGCGGTTTAATTCCATTCTCATCACTACCATATATATCGGCAAGAAACAGAAAAACTTTAACAGGGGATCCCCCCCTCTTATCGGGAGGGCATCGTGGACACAACGGCATCCAGGGTGTATTGCCCAAAACGCCTGGGGGAGGAGAAAATACTCTGGGAATCGGACATCGGCTTGGGCTGGCGAATTTCACGCTGGTAATAACGCCGGGCCGCGTTGGCCACTGCGCCGTCTCCCGCGTCGAAGACCTCGTCGATGGCCCACCATATTCGCGCGTCCTTGCAGTCAACCAGTTTCATGCTCCAGCCGATCAGGGGCGGTTTGTAAGGCTTGTAATTGGTCAGCCGGACGAACAGCACCCCATCACATCCGAGCGAATCCTTGGCCTGTTTAAGGAGCTGGGGTGGAATTTTCTCCTCGGCGCTCAGGGAGGGTTTTCCGGCCCATTGCTTCATTTGCTCCGCAGTGGCGGAGACCCATTCGAATGATTTTCGCTTAGCCAATTCGGCCCGGAGGATCGGTTCCATGGTTTCACGGCCCGACTCGCCCAACGAGGACCCCACCGAATCGGTCATGGGCAATACGGCGACTCGATGCAGGCCTTCAGGCAGAGGGGCGCTGTTGGTGGAGAAATTGGAGGGGTTATAACTGGGGCCGATGACGGCATCCTCCACAAACAAGGGAGTGCTGCAAGCCGTCAGGAGCAAAGACAGGCCAGCCACCAGGCAATATCGAACCGGCTTTGTCATCCGTTTAACTTTCAGAAATGGACGACTCGTTCACATGTGTTAAAAACCGGCTGAGTTGGTATAGCCAGGGCGCCAGTCTCAACTCCAAAACGTTGGACAACGCAAATTCATCCCGCGCCTGCTGAGCCGCCAGCAGCCGGCTGCGAATCATGCCCAGCCGATCCAGATGGTCCGTCATCGATTGATCGTCCAGGCGAACTTCTGACAAGACGGCTCCGCAGAGCTCGTGCAAAAAGCTGATGACGATGAGCAACGTGCGCAGCTCGAACTCCATTTCCTGCATGAGCAACTGCACATTGGGCCATTCGTTGATCAGCACCAGAGTGCTGGTATCCTCAACCCGTTTGTGCAATTCCATCACCTGATGCGACGCGGTTTCGGCCATGTGCTTGCCCAACTCACTGAATGTGATGGTATTAGCCTGTACTTTGCTGAAGGATTTCGACCAGGTTGCCGCGTGTGGCAGGCTAACCGCAATGCCATCGACTAGAAGATCGGCCAATACCCGGTCCTGGCGCAGGGCGATCATTTCCAGTTGCGCTCGAACTGCCGCCAAAGATTCCAGACTATCCCCCGACAAGGCCACTGGCTCCCCATCCAGCAGGACTTGGACGCTGGGTTGCGGCCGATTTTCATCATCTCGATGTTTCATACTTAATATATCGGCACACTCCCAAAAAACTGAAGTCTTCTAGCCCCAGTTTTGTTGGCTGAGGAAAGTGGCCTGCTGATCTGTCTTGGCTTTGGCGGTTTCCATGGCCACAAAACTGGCAGTCAGCCGTTCCTTCTCCAACTGCACCACTCTCTCCATTTCGGTAATTTGACCATCGATATTGGTCGATTGATCGGAAAGATTCGTCTGTTTGTCTGCCAAAACACCCTCATCCCCCGCCATCTTTTCCAAATAGGCGCTGAGGCTGACCGCCAGGCCATTGGTCGAATCCGAAAACAAATCACGTATCTGGTTGGGGCTCTTGGCTAAAATCGAATCGAGAGTGGTGCCGTCATCCAATTTCAGACTATTGTCATATCCATTGGTCTCGACTCCCAGCTGGGACAACTGCTTTATCGTTCCCGTAAGCCCTGCCACCGCTGCAAAGGACAGGTTCCGCAATTCGGCTGCAATGTCGCTGGCATCGCGCTCGGAGGCCAGGATGCCAGCGGTGACTTTGCCCGAGGAATCGGTGGAAC
>CAIKKV010000144.1 GCA_903828035.1 uncultured bacterium | reverse complement strand
CTTCCCGATCACGCCGCTCATTTCAAGGCATAGGCCTTCAAGGCCTTGCGACCGGTTAGCGCGGCGGATCGTCAGCGTCCAGCGGCCGGAGGGAGTGCTCCCGCTGAGCGTTATTTTTTTAACGCCTTTTTTCTGCGACGTCCACCGAACCGTCTCCTGAGCGCCGCCTTCCAGAGTCACACGGGACACACAGCCGGTCAGCGTGACGCCATTGCCGGCATCCAGGGTCAGCCGTTTCGCATCAGCATCAAGCTGCGCGCTCACGCGGTCGCCAAGGGAACAGAGGGAATGAATCATGCCAGCTCCTGAAAGGCCCGGCGCACATGCGCCCGGGAATCCAAACGATAACCGCACACCGACGCCGACTGCGAAAAGCCCCATGCCGAGCGGGCGCGGGCCACGGCATAAGCCAGCGACCACCCGTCGACGGCATCGGCCGGGATGGACGCCTCTAATCCGGCAAGAGCCGCGGCCACCGTTTTGCGGAGATCCTGTTTCGTCCCCTTGCCCGCCAAGGCGGCCAGGGTCAAGGCCAGCGAGGTCTTGAGGCGGAACGGCAGATCGTTTCGCTGCGCCAGCCGGATCAGCACCGGAATGGCCGCCGACGTGCCGCACCGGCGGAGCAGCGTCAGCGCGATCCACCACCGGGGAAGAATGGCGCGGGAGCCGCGCTGGGGATCCACGGCGCCTGCCGCGGCTTCCGCCCCGACCTCCCGGGTCTTCACCGCGGTCAGCAGGCGCGGCTCCGCTTCAACATCTCCCCAGGCGCCCAGCACCATGGCCGACCGCCAGGCGGCGGCGCGATCCTTCGACTTCAACAGCTTTAGCAAGCCCGGCGTCGCCGCGCGACGATCGCTTCTATATTCCTTCCATAGCGACAAGCCCGGTTGCGTTTCCGGCAGCGCGGAGAAATCGGAAGGTCTTCCCGAGCGGCCAAAGTCGATCCCGACCGGCTCGCTCAGTGAAAGAGCGCCGCTGGCTTCGAGCCGGGCCCGCAGCGCGGGGTATGGGACCGCCCGGCTTTCCGCCCGCCGGCCGGCCAGGGTTGCGGCCAGGCCGCAGACCTCGCCAATCCGCTGATAGTCCCGCTGCATCCGCATGCTGGGAAAGGCCTCCTCGGCAGCCCCTGCCGCCCGACAGGCGATCCAGACATTGGACAGCCCCTTCGGCAAGAGCATGCGGTACGGGATTTCACAGGCGGTCCGCATGGACCATAGCCCCGCGCAATTCACATAGAAAAAGGTGTCATCGCTCTCGAACTCGTAATCGGAGGCATGATTGTCATAATGCGCGACGGAGTAGCCGACGGCATCGGGAAAACGGCGCCGGTCGACCAGGTCGTCCAAGGTGAGCTGGTAATCGGTCTTCACCAGACGGCCTTGCCGGATACCCAGCATGGGAACGGCGTACGTGAGCCGGTCGAATGCGTTAATGGGCTGGAACAGGGCATGAAGCCCTTCGATCCGGGCCCGCGTGGCATCTTCGCTGTCGGCGTTATCGACGATGCCCGTGTCGGGGTTGACGATGTGGACAACAACTTTCCCGTTCTGGAGCAAGAAATGGCCGCAGGATTGCGTGTAGGCCTGGGGCACACCATCGCCCGTTCGCCCGAAACTGGTTTTCGCGCCCGCAAAGGCGCACAAATCCCCGTCACCGGTTGAATCGATCCAGGCGTTTGCCGTGAGGCGCAGCAGCCCGCCGGGCGAGGCCACCAAGGCGGAGGTCACGCGCCCGCCCTGCTTCTCCACGCCGGCCAGCATCGTTCCGAACAGCACCTCGACGCCGGCCTCGTGAAGCAGTTCGTCCAGCACCACGCGCTTGGCATCCGGGTGAAAGCCGCGGGGCCAGCAGTCGCGGCCGCCGAACAGGGGCATCAGGCGGCGGACCCGGTCGTCCACCTCCGCTTGAAGCCCGCCCGCCATGCCCCAGTAATACTCGGGAATGCCCCCGCCCACGCCAATGCCGCCGGCAAACAGCAGCGGATCGAAAGCGGTCACCCGGGCGCCCGCCCGGGCGGCGGCCAGGGCCGCGAAGGGTCCGCCTGTCCCCAGTCCGGAAACAGCGATCCCGGCGGCCGGAAGCGATTTCACCGGCTCGGGAAGCCGCACCGACCGGGACGGCCGACGCGTTTTCCCGGATGCCGGCAGGGCGGCCAGGCGGCCGGCCGCGTCATGACCCAGCCGGTAGCGGTCGCCCAGGGTCGCGATCGGCCCCGGCGCATAGCCCGGCACAGCCAGGGCAAGGTTTGCGGCGGGCGCCAACTTCCCGGAGCCGCGGGCATAGAGGGGGTACGGCACATAGCTGGCATGGCTGACAAAGGATTCGTTCAGCTCGTCGCCGGCGGAGGCCCTCAAGGCTTCGAGCGCGGGAACGAAAAACCGCAGGAACCGGGTTTCGGAGCCCGGCATGTCGATCTGGAGCGCCCGCTCGGCCGACCACCCGGATGCCTCCCAGGTGATCCGGCAGTCCGGGCAGGCGCGGGAGCGGAGGATGCGATCGGCCGAAGGCCACTGTCGTTTCTGGAACAGAAGTCTCGCCACCAGGCGGTCGGGCGCCCGGGGGGCTTTGGGCAGGCCGGCCAGGCGGGCCAGCGTCCCGGTCTCCGTGGCGTCGATCCACTGCCGGGCAACGAGGCGGCGAGGGCCGGACTTCGTCGCCACGATGACGGCGGCAATCCGGTCCCCTTCCCTTTCGACGCCCACCGGGGACACATAATAGAGGCGGGGCAAAGCGGCGTCGCGCAGCAGTTCATTGGCCGTGAACTCGGCCGTGCCGCCATCCACCCACTCCCCGGCGATACCCGACACGCGGGCGATCACATCGGTTAGAAAATCGAAGCCGGGTGACATCGATCCGGGGACCGGATAAAAAGCCCTTCCGCTTTCCCAAAGCAAATCGCCGCGGGGATCGGCCAGGAAAACCCGTTTCCCCTCCTTCGCAAGCCGGACGGCCGCGGCATAGCCCGCGTAACCCGCCCCGAAAACACCAACATCATGGCAGCTGTCATAGAGAGAAACGAATGGCTTCTGTTCCGGCATCACGGCCTCCTTTGACCCTTAAATCTGTCTGACCTGCACGCTTTTCCCGGTCTCCGCCGCTTCCTTGGCCGCCAGGCAGGCATACACGCTGCGGAGGCCATCCCAGATCGAAAGGCGCTTGGACGGGCGCCCGCGAATCAAATTGATGAACTCGTGGGCCAATTCAAGGTCGCCGCCGAAATGACTCATCCCGTCCGCGGGCTTGATGGTGTCGGAGAAGGGCTCATGGTGCCGGATCCGGCGCATCTCGTTTTTGTACCAATCGAAGGCGATGGTGCCGCGATAGCCGCTGATGGTCGAGCCGCGGGCCGCCGCATCCCGGCGGCTGTAGAACACCTGCGTATAGAGCCCGTGCGCCCCGTTGGCGAACTCCAGGAGCGCGCTCGAGGAGTCCTCGTTCATGCCGTCCTTGGGGTTTCCGATGTCGCGCCCGAAAACACACTGGTGATCGCCCAGCGCGCCGCCCGATCCGTTCCGCTTCCGGTTGGCGGGGCTTTCCAGGCAGGTTTCCTTGTCGGGGCACTTGGAGCAGAGCAACCCGGCGGGTTTGCGGCCTCCGAAGATCCGGCCCCGGCTCGCCATCGCGGAAACGCGGACAATCGGCTGCCCCATCAGACAGGACATATAATCGAAATCATGAGTGGCCTTTTGAAGGAAGAGCCCCTGGGTGATGGCGAACTCACGGTAGGCATGCTCGAAATAGCCCATTCCGTACGGCACATAGTTGACCCCCAGGATGTGTTCGGGCGCCCCGATGGAACCGTCTTCGATCAGCCGGCGGGCCATGTCGCAAAGCGGAGAGACGCGTAGCGGAAAGCTGACAATCACGGGGCACTTGGATTTGCGGAAGGCCTTCTCCAGGCTGAGCGCCTGCGCCATGGAATTAGAGACCGGTTTTTCGAGAAACAAAGGAATATCGTAGGCGGCGGCCTGGACGGCAAACGGCGTGTGCAGGTGACAGCGGGTGCCGATGGCCAGCGCATCAGGGCGGGCTTCGCGCATCAAGGTCTTGAGGTCGGGATAAAACACGGCCTCGCGGTCGGCCTCTTCCAACCGGGCGCGCGCGGCGGGCTCATCCGGGTCCACCACGCCCACCACCCGCAGCTCGGGATCCACATCCCGGAAACAGCTCTTGATCATGGCGCTGATCCGCGCCCCGCAACCGATCACGCCCAATCGTGTCATGGTTTCCTCTTCTGTTGACAAATGGTTCGTCCGGCCGATAAGATAACAGGCAACATTAGGATAGATTCAACCCCTATGAATCGCAATCTCCAAAGTCTGCAATCCCTGATATTAACTATCCCAATTTGATATGCACGATTTTTTCCTCTACATCCACACCTTCGAAGCGTTGCAGCACTTCCCGCGTCCCGATTGCGTGGGCAAGGAAACCCGGAGAACGCCTGCCTACCGGGTGGAGGGACGAAACAAGAGAGATCGATCCCGTGTCGTTTTTCAATATACGCTGTCCGGCACCGGCATCTTCGAGGACGCCAAGGGCAAACACAACTTATCGGCCGGGAAGGGATTCCTGTGCGAATCGCACGATCCGCAGATGCGCTACTATTTTCCTCCCAAAAGCCGGACGTCCTGGCAGTTCCTGTTCATCGACATCATCGGGTCGGCGGCCCACGCCATGGCGCGCGACCTGATCCGGCGGTTCGGGCCGGTCTATGAGCTTCCGCTGGAAAGCGTCCAGATCCAGCAGTTGCAGTCGTTCCACGTGTATCATGAAATCGGCTGCACCCTGGCCCTGAGCGAAAGCGCCCGGCTGGCGACCGACCTGCTGAATGCGCTGACCGCCTCCAAGACGGCCATTCCTGAAAAACATGCGGACCACGGCCTGATCCGGCGGTTCCAGGAAATCGTGCAATCGGAAATCTCGAAGCCGCACTCGGTCGGGGTCATTGCCGAGCGGCTCAACATCTCCTCCGAGCATCTGGCCCGGATCTTCAAGCAGCAGACCGGCATCTCGCCGCATGTCCACATCCAGAACGCCAAAATGCTGGCGGCCTGCGGCATGCTGAAAACGGAGTCCCTGCCGGTCAAGGAGATCGCCTGGCGCCTGGGGTACGAAGCCCCTGCCAATTTCATGCGGACTTTCCAGCGGGTCGTGAGATGCACGCCGTTGCAGTTTCGCCGCAACGGCGTGGTCCCCCTGACCTTCGGCGCACCGGATTCCCCGCGCAAGCTGAAGCCGCCCGTCGTCTCCTGACGATTCCTATTTCTTCAGGATTTTATCCGGATCGATTTCGCCAATCCGCCCGAACACCTTGAGGAACGCGTCGGCGACCTTTTCCGCCACATCCGTGCCATTGGGAGCGCGCAGCGGGGTGGTCATGCCAAAGTGGCTGGCCGCATGGCGCAAGGCCGCCGGATAACGCTCCGGCACATACTCCACCCCGTCGCCGGCGCCGTGGCACGACCATGGGCAGCCGCGGCCATAGGCGTTCTTGGCCTGGAACACGGTCATGACGGGCAGGATGAAGCTCTGCCAGACGCCGGCCGGGACGCCCTCCGCCCGCAGCGCCGCCATGATGGCGTCCCGCATGAGGGCCGGGTCGCCCGTCCAGCCAAGGGCCGCAAAATCGATCCGGCTCGTATAGTTGTACCAGTTGTGCGAGTGGCCGGCGGGCTCCGTCGGAAGGATCAATCCGCGGACCTTGTTCAGCCGCCGGTTCAGCACGGCCCCGTTCGCCCGCTGCATCTTCAGGTAGCCGTCCAGCTTGGCCAGCTGCGCGCGGCCAAAGGCGCCGGTCATGTCCGAGGCGCGATACATCCAGCCAAGGGCATAGGCGTGGTAGTCG
>CAIKKV010000143.1 GCA_903828035.1 uncultured bacterium | reverse complement strand
TGAAGAGTCCACAATCCCAGTTAACATGAACTCTTCGGCACGAAACAAGCTGATGATGGACGCAAGTATTTGGCAATCACCCACGATTACTCCAACACCGAAAGCGATTGGGACTAAACGCAACAGAGTCTTCATCGAAAAGGTCAGGACTCCGATGGCTTCTTCTCCAGCTGTTGATGCCGGAAGAATGGCAATGTTAAGCAAGGATGGATTCAGGCACAACCACGCCACCAACTCACAGGCCGCAAAGATAACTATTCCCGCCCCGAAGGTGGAGAGCGAGTCCATTCTGATTGCGCCATATGTTAATCCAACGAGGGCGATGATCCCCAGAAGCAAACACCAAAGGGCTAGGTATGCCAGAAACGAACTCGACGACAACTGACTCCCAGAGGATCTAATCAACCCCCGCGAAGTTGATGAAAACTTGAATGCGCCATACTGCGCAACGCCCACGCACGGAATCCAGATTAACCCTACCAAGGCCGGTGAAAGCTGATCACATTTGAAAGCATACACGATCCCGTAAATCAGGCCAAGCCCAGCGGCCAAAATCAATGCATAATGACCCGCTTTTTCAGCCCAGGACTCCACGGCCTCGTAGCGCGCCGCAGTCATAACGCGATTAGCCCAGGCCAAGGCACGGTCGCCCCAACGGACCGCCGTGAACGCATCCCACTTCTTTGTCCCTGATTCTGGAGATGTGTCAGTCGATTCCATTACGAACCAGCCCTTCTTTGCCTATTCTCATCTATTGGCGTCCCATTAGAGGTGCCGGATACCTTCCGGATCCTAATTTCACTTTGTATGACAAATGCCCCCGTGTCAACCTATTCTTTCCCAACCTATTCTTTTAGGGACATATAGCTGCTAATTTAATCTCTCCAACATTACGGCCTCAATTCGGCCAGCTGGCGCGACAACCGCGCCACGCATCCGGTCTCCACCCAGGTGCGCAGCGGATCGTTCGGCTGCATATCCAGCGCCACCTTGGCCCAGGCATCTCGCGCCTCGTCCAGGCGCAGCGACTCCTCCAGGCGCTTCGGCGTTTCAAACAGCTTGGAATACCGCTGGCACTCCCGCTGCAGGGCCGTTCGTCCTTCACTTCGATCGGCCGATTCAGGCGATTCCCGCAACGTTTTCAGCGCATCCTGCAGGTCGCCGCCACAGCGCGCGGTCCACGCTTTCTCCATCGCCGTGGGAGCCGCTTCCGAAACGCCCCCCGCTCGCCCCGACCAGGCAGCCGCACCCGCCACCGTCACAATCAACACCGCCAGCACGCCCAGCCACCGGCGCCAAACGGGCGGAACCTTCACCTCCAGCCCCCGCCTCCGGCCCGGCCAACGGAACGCCAGGGTCGTCCGGCCGAGCGTGACCGGCTCGCCGGCCGCCACAGTTGTAGAGCTCACGCGCCGCCCGCCCACCACAATCCCCGCCTTGCTGGGATGGCCGGGCCAATCCTCCAGCAAAACGCGATCCCCTTCCACCCGCCCCACGGCATGACGGCGGGAAACGCTGACATCGGCCATCAATGCGCAGGTAACCTCGGCCAGCTCAATCGCCCGGCCAATCGAAAAGCCATCCACGGGCACCTGGAAAACCTTGCCCTTCTCCGGACCCTTTACCACATCGATTTGAATCAACTTTTCCATGACATCCTCCTTTCCTTTAGAGACCCCCGAATCCGGCCAGATAGGTCTTCGCCTGACTCATCAACAGCGGGATGAAGACGAGGCACGCGAAGGCGGGAACCATCAGCAGCAGCAAAGGAAGCAGGATTTTCTGCTGGGCCTGGGCGCCGGATCGTTCGGCTTTCTCCATGCGCTCAAGCCGCATCTTTTCCGCCTGGGCGGCCAGCACCTGCGCCACGCCCGCGCCGAGATCCAGGCCCTGGCAGAGAATGGCCACGAAGCTCGTCATCTCCGCCATCCGGATTCGCTTCGCCATTTCCTGAAGCGAACCCGACAGGGAGCGGCCCAGCGCCATATCGCGGCGGGCCAATTGCAGCTCTTCCTTCAAGGGGCCGCCCCCGATCTTCGCCAGCACCCTGTCGATGGCAGACCCGAACTCAAGGCCCGCAAGCGTGCATAGCGCCAGCAGATCCACCACATAGGGCATGGAGCATCTCACGGCGGCGTGCCGCTCCTGAATGGCGCCAAGAATCCACAGATCCGGAAATGCCAGCCCCAGCACCACGAGCCCGGCATGGATAGCGCCGCCGAATGGCAGGCCGGCCACGGCCAGGAGCAGGGCCAGGACAAACCGGATCGACATATATTCATCCGGCCGCACCACATGCCCGAATCCGGCGGCCGTGAGGTTGCCCTGGATCCACCGCTCCAAAGCCGGCCAGGCGCGGAGAATCCGATTGGACAACGGCGCGAAGAGAAGAAAGCCGGGCCGAAGTGCCGCAAACAAAGGCGGCTGCTCGCCCGCCGGGCGCGTCACCTGGGGCTCAGACGTCATGGCCGTCATCATTCCATAGGCCGCGGCACCCGTGGCCACCGTCACGCACAAGACCGATAATTCGCAAAAAACGTTCTGCATGATCGGACTCCTTAGATTTTCACCGATGCCATATTCCGGATCACCATCAGGGCCAACCCGTTAAAGGTCGTCCCCGCCACCAGCAGCCCTTTTCCCCACACCGTGGAAAACACGTTGCGCACCCCGTCCGGATCCAGGCAAAACCAGCCGACCAGCAACAGGTACGGAAGCGCCGCCAGGGTGTAGCCCTGGAAGCGGGTTTCCGATGTCATCGTCCGCACGCGATCTTCCACGCGTTCGCGCTCGCGGATCATTTTGACCAACCCGTCCAGAATGCGGGTCAAGTCGCCGCCGGTCTGCCGGCCCACCTGAAGGGCGGTCACGAAAATGCGCACGCTCTCGCCGTCCATCCGGGCGGCCAGGCGCTCCAGCCCTTCGTCCAGCGACATGCCTAGGTCCCGGTCCCGCATCACCCGGGCAAACTCCTCACGGGCCGGTGCCGGCATTTCGCGCGCCACAATGTCAACGGCCTGGCTGAGATTGAATCCCGCGCGCAGCGAGTTGGCGATCATCAGCAACACGTCCATGAACTGCTGGTGAAAGCGGCGGCGGCGCCAGGCCTGGTAGCTGGCCAGCGCCCAGCCCGGCGCCATAATCCCGAGGCCCATGGTAAAGGCGGCAAACAGAATGCTCTGGGTGAGCGCCCAAGCTCCGACGCCGGCCAGCGCCCCCGCCGTGCCGATACAGGCCAGGATCACCCGCTCCCCGACAGGAAGCCGCTCGCGGCCAAATCCATCCGCCGCCGTGGCGGCCGTCTCCCGGATCGTCGTCCAGACGCACGGCACGATCAACCAGGCGCCGGTGAAGGCGACCGCCCAGATTCCAAGATCCCACACGCTCAGGTTCATTGTTTATCTCCTGTTATAGGCTCGGCCAGTTATACGAGGTCGGCCAGTCAAACGGATACCACAGGTAAGGATCAAAGCCTTCCCAGTCCTTCATCCCGGTCACGCCCATCAGCAGGTCCATCAGGCAAAGCGGAAACTCCATGGAGCTTTGCCCCGCCTGATTCTGCGCCAGCGTGCCGGACACCTCTTCCACCTGCTGGAGGCAGGTGTTCACGGCCACATTCTCAGCTTCGCCGCGGGGCGCATGAATCAGCCTTCCGAGAAAAGCCAGCCCTTTCCCCACTCCCTCCTTCACGCTGCCGCCCGCTTTCTGGAGGGGGCTCATCACTTGTTTTTCAAAAATGCCCGCCCCTTGGGAGCCCAGCTTCTTCAGCAAGCCAAATCCGGATTCATGCAGCTTTCGCAAAGCCTGAATGCCAAGCTTGGCAAGCACCGGCTTGGGGTTTTCCTGGAACTCTTTCATCCACTCCAGCAATTGGGCAACATCGGTGAAGTTGAGCTTCTTCATCAGCTCCTCCGCGTCCATCTCGAACTCCACGGCCAGCCCGCCTCCGAATCCAAGCGAGGCGCCCAGGCTGGCCATGAACGACACCTTGCCGTTCCAGCCCAGCGTCACCACGGCCTTGCCTTCGGCCAAGGCGCCGGCATAGCCCGATGCCACCAGATTCACATTCGTCTTTACCCCGAACACGTGGGCTTCCATGTTCATTTTCAACTCGCCTTTTACGTACACCCCGGCCGATCCCTCCGCGCCAAATGTGATCCCCTTGTCATCCACATAGCCGCCCAGCCGCCCCTTGGCAATGGCCGAGGCTTCCAGCCGCCCGCTGCCCTTCAGGCTGGCGCCCAGGTTCTTGTCGCCGATCGACAGCTTTTGCGTCGTCGCCCTCACCTCCGCCTCGAGCCCGGCCTGTCCCTTGAGTTCGTATCCATTTTCTCCCGCCAGCACGGACCCCTTGGCGCCGCCGCTGGCCTTGACCGTGGCGGTCCCAAGCTTTCCCTTGAATGTTTCCTGGCACGAAGGTCCTGTTTCCCCTTGCCAGACCGTCTCCGGCTCCTCCAGCTTCGTTGCCCCCAATGATTGAGCGGTCGCATTTCCAAGACGACTCTGGACCTTAACCTTCGTGTCGTTCTTAAGCCCGGCCTCCCCCTCCCACCGGTTCTCGTCCCACTCGCCATGCAAGTCCGTTTCAGTGGTCTTGGACTGGGTGCCGGACTGGGTCGACTGCCATCGCCCGCTATCACCCGTCGTCCGCGACTGCATATCGTAGGTCCGGGTCGTGACTCGTACCGCGGAATCAGGATTGCGCTCCGTGGTCTTGTCGAGCACGCGGGTCTTAGTCTGGGGTTCCGCTTCAGCCGCCATGCCCAGGGCCAGCAAGCTGCTGCCGATCCATCGCCAAATCCAATTCGTTGTTTTACAAAGGTTCATCCGCATCTCCTTGATTTAACGGTTTCCCTTCCAGCCCGGATCCTTGCCTTGGCCAATGAGGATCAGGTCGTCGAGGAACTTGACGGCGAGATCGACGAACGGACTGTGGCCGTCCGCCACGGCGGCCATCAGACGGATGCCGCGATCGAAATCGATCTGGCTGAGCACCAGAAACCGGCCCAGGTTATACTGGGCGTCGGGCAGATAGGGATCGGCGGCCAGCGCCTTTGAAAACGCGTCCAGCGCGCCCTCCTTGTCCCCCCGCCTGACGGCGATGACGCCCAGGTCACTCCACGCGCGGGCATACGCCGGTTTGACATCCACACACTTGCGGAAAGCGGCTTCCGCCCGGCGAACATCGCCGGTCTTGTCGTAGCATAAGCCCAGGACATACCAGTTTTCGGCGAGCGCCGGAAACCGCGCCGTTCCCTCCTCGGCCAGCTCGACGGCCTCCTGGCTTCGCCCCTGCTCTGCCAAAACGGCGGCCAGATCGTTCCGCACCGCCGGATCCGACGGAAATGATTTCAGCAGGTCCTTCAATGTCCCTTCCGCCTCGGCCCAGCGTCCCTTCCGGCCTTGCAACCGGGCCCACTGAAGCCGGGCTTCCGGAAAATCGGGCTTATCCTTGAGGACCTCCCCGATCACTTTTTCGGCCTGATCCAGCACGCCTTCCCGCACATAATGGGTGGCCAGCATCAGCCGGCTTTCCGGAGAATTGCCCGACACCTCAACCAGGGCCTTCCACACACTGGCCTGCCGCTCCGGCATCCCCGCCTGTTCATAGAGGCGGGCGAGCAGGAACAGCGTCTCGGGATCGCCGGGGTTGATCCGAAGGCTGACGATCAGATATTCCGCCGCCATCTGAAGGCTTCCGGTTTCCAGAAGCAGCCGGGCCAGATTGTTCAAGGGCATGGCCAGCAGGGGGTTCTCTTTGACGGCCCGCTCGAAGGCGGACTGCGCGTCCGGAATCCGTCCCTGCTTCAGCAATGCCGCGCCCAGATTGTTCCAGGCCAAGGCATTGCCCGCGTCCCACTCCACGGCCTGGCGGTAGTAAAACTCCGCCCGCCCGAGGCTCCCTCTCATCATCGTCAGATTACCGGCGTTGTTGGCCGCGCCGCTGAATATCCGCTTTTCATCGGAATCCGCGCCGGCCTTCGCTCCCGCCAGCACCTTTTGGAAACCAGCCAGCGCATCGTCCATGCGCCCCGCTTCCTGATTCGCCACCGCTTCGTTATAAGCCTCAGACGCTCTCATGATTTTCTCCGGCGCCCCCTCCTTCAGCCCCTTCTCCAACTCCTGCGCCCGGCACACGCCAAGGCCCGCCACCAACAACCCGATCCACACCATCCATTTCATATCGCCTCCTGTTGATTCTCTGTTTCGTCCTCAAACATGGTTTCATCGACATCCAAGCCGGCGGTCCGCAAGCGATCCGCAAATGTAGGCACATGCCCGGTCGCCCGGAAGCGGCCTTCCACCCGTCCGCCCGCCGTCAAGCCCGTCTGCTCGAACACGAAAATATCCCGCACGCCCACCTCCCCTTCTTCCATCCCCAACACCTCCGAGATGCGCTCGATTTTGCGCGAGCCGTCGCTGAGCCGGGCAATTTGAACCACGAGCTGAACGGCGGAGGCGATGTTGCGCCGAATGACGTTTACCGGCATTTCGACGGCCATCATGACGAGCCCCTCCAGGCGCGCGAGCATGTCCCGGGGAGAATTGGCATGCAGGGTCGTCATGGATCCCTCATGCCCGGTGTTCATGGCCTGAAGCATGTCAAAGGCTTCCGATCCCCGGCATTCGCCCACAAGAATGCGGTCCGGTCGCATCCGAAGGGCGTTGCGAACCAGGTCGCGAATCGTAACCTCTCCGCGCCCCTCCACATTCGCGCGGCGGGCTTCCAGCCGGACCAGGTTCAAGTGGCTCAGCCGCAGCTCCGCCGAATCCTCAATCGTGATCACCCGCTCCTCCGCGGCCACCGACTGCGACAGCGCATTCAGCAAGGTGGTTTTCCCCGTGCCGGTGCCGCCGGAGACAATAATGTTCCGCCGGCCTCGCACGCACAGGTCCATGAATCGCATCATCTCCGGGGTGCAGGAGCCCCCGGAAACCAGATCGGCTGCGCCCAATCCGCGCCGGGAAAACTTGCGAATCGTAATGGTCGGCCCATCCACGGCCAGGGGCGGCAAGATGATATGCACCCGCGACCCGTCCCGCTCCAGGCGGGCATCGACGTAGGGCATGCTTTCGTCCACCCGGCGGCCGATGGGGGCCACAATGCGATCGATGATGCTGGCCAGCTGCTTGGTAGTGCCGAACCGGCGGTCGGTCAGCTCCATCCGGCCCCGCCGCGCCACGAATATCCGCTCCGGGCCGTTCACCATGATCTCCTCGATCGTCTCATCCTTCAGGAGATCCTCGAGCGGCCCCAGCTCCAGCGCCTCGTCGAGCACCTCCTTGACCAGCGCGTCCCGCTCGTGGGAACTCAGCGTTTCGCCCAGACGGTCGAGCTCGAAGCGGATGATGTCCTCCGTGCGCTTGCGCAGCGCCACCATGCGCATGGCGCCCTCCAGCACGTCGAGGTTCATCCGCCGCAGCTCCTCGTTCTCCTGCACCCGCCCCAACAGCCTGGCCTTGAGCTCCTGAAACTTGACCTTCCTGCTTTTCTCCCGCTCTTCAATGACGCCCAGCACC
>CAIKKV010000142.1 GCA_903828035.1 uncultured bacterium | reverse complement strand
TGGCCTGTGAGTTGGTCGTGTGGTTGTGCCTGAATCCATCCTTGCTCAACATCAACATTCTTCCGGCATCAACGGCTGGAGAAGAAGCCATCGGAGTCCTGACCTTTGTGATGAAGACGCTGTTGCGCTTGGTCCCGATCGCTTTCGGCGTTGGCGTAATCGTGGGTGATTTTCAAATTCTTGCGGCCATCATCCGTTTGCTTCGCAACGCGGAATTTTCGATTATTGGCGCTTCATCATCGGCCTGGCTGGTTCTTGGTTCTGCTGCTTTGCCCCTGATTGGTTACGTGCTGTTCGTCCTCAACTATCTCGTGCTGGACGTAGTTCGGGCAATTCTGGCAATTCCTGCGAAGCTGGATGTCGTCGGAGGAAAGTGAAGTGCGTCAATGGGAAGACCCAGGCGTGCCAACGTCAGCGCGGAGGTGCGGCATGAGGGCTTTGCATTGACAACACAAGCCTAGCGTTCCAGATAGAAGGCATCCAATATCCCCTGGGCCGATCTGAACAATCAGGTCGGCCCTTTTCTTTTTAAGGAAGTCCGGCTCGCTTCTCTGCGTCCCGGTTTATGGCGTCCGTAAGTTATTCGATGCCCAGCCGGGCGGCCAGCAGGGGCTCGAGGTGCTTGAAATAGCACTCGGCGATCAGCTGCGAGCCGTAGGCGTTCGGGTGAAGATCGCCTTTCAGGCCGTCGATATTGTCAGGGGGATTGGCGCGGCGGGGCCTGCCGATTTTATGGTTCGGATCGTTATGCCAGTCCCAGTTCCCCGCTTTCGACAGATCCCGCATGAAGGACGCCAGGTCGATGAGGGGCAGCTTCCGCTCGCGGGCCACCGCTTCGGTCTGGCGGCTGAACACCTCGGAGCCCGGGGCGGGGAGGGTGGTGGAAAGCACGATCCGGGCCTTGGGGAAGCGGCGCAGGATGCGGTCGCAGGCGTCGTTGAGCAGGGGGGTGAACGTTTCGGGCGGGACATTCATGTTCCGGTCGTTCAGCCCGTAGCGGATCATGGCGATGTCGCACCGTGGTAGGGACTGCAGTTCGCGGTCGAGGCGGCCCGATTCCACGATTCGCTTCAGCGTTTCGCCGCCTTCGGCCAGGCCGTGCACGTCGATGCGACTGCTTCCGAACCGGTCCCGCAGCAATAATTCGAGCCGGCGGGTCAGCCGGTGCTCGGTCGGAAGGTAGCAGGTCATGTCGGTGCTGTCGCCGAAGACGGCGACCACGGCGTCGGCATCGTCCGCCCACGGCTCCAGCGCCTCCACGCGCAGGTTGCGGATGGAGAGGCGGCCCTTGGCGTGGAAACGGATGTGCAGCTCAGCGGTGCGCAGGTCGCCCCGGGCTCGGCAGTCGCAGCTCAGGGTTCGCCAGGGCGTGGTGCCGGTATCGGGGTAGAGGAACATATCCCAGAAGACGGGGCCCGAGGCGTATTCCAGGTTGAAGAAGATCACGGACTCCATACCGGGCGTGCCGGGGACGCCTTCCGTGCGGACCTCGGCGGAAATGCGCAGGGGGACATTGGCAGGGCCCGGGATGGGGAGGCGGCGGATCACGTCGGGAAGCGAGCTGCTCGGCTGCGGATTGTGCAGCTCGATCGGCTCGGTCCATTCGGCGAGAAGGCGGGGGGTGGTCACGGCGTTTCTCCATTGAGGGGCATGGCCCGATTGGTTTGGCGGAAAAGTATTGCCGCCGGACGGCGCCCTGTCAATGGCGGCCTTCCGGCTTGGACTCGGACAGGCGCTTGAGGATATCCGTTCCGAATTTATCCCGCAGGGCATCCACGGTCTTGTCCAGCCGCTCGTCCTTCTTCCGCCGCTCGGGCGGGGATTCATCAAACAGCAGCGGCTGGACGGGCGGCCCGCCGCCGGGCACCGCCAGGTTGGAGACGCCGAAGCCGAGCAGCCGGATCGAGCCTTTGATGGCTTCCTTTTCATACAGCGCCAGGGCGGAGCGGATCAGGTCGCGGTCGGAATCGGTCGGCACGGCCAGCGAGCTTTGCCGGGTGATGGTCTTGAAGTCGGGGAACCGGATTTTAATCTGAACCGTGCGCGCCCGCTTGCCGTGGCGGCGCAGCCGCCGCCCCACCTGTTCGACCAGCTCGAGCAGGGTCTGGCGCAGCACGTCCGGCGCGCCGCAGTCTTCATTGAAGGTGGTCTCGTTCGAGATGCTCTTTTCCTCCCAGTCCAGCACGAGCGGGCGGTCATCCTGGCCCCGGGCCAGGCGGTAGAGGTGGTCGGCAAAGGAGGGGCCGAAGAGGGTTTCGAGCTGGTTTTTCGGCAGGGCTTGAACCTGCCCGATGGTGGTGAGGCCGTGCCGCTTCAGGACCGGGGCCGTGGCGTCGCCCACGCCGTAGATGCGGGTGACGGGCAGGGGGGCCAGGAAGGCGAGGATGGCCTCCGGCCCGGTCGGCACGAGCGTCAGCCCGTCGGGCTTGCGCAAATCGCTGCCGAGCTTGGCCAGGAACTTGTTCGGCGCGATGCCGACCGAGGCGGTGAGCCCCAGCTCGTCCCGGATGCGGGCCTTGAGCGCGCGGGCCAGGGCTTCGGCCGACGGCCAGAAGTGCAGCACGCCGGCCAGGTCGAGAAAGGCCTCGTCCACCGAGACCGGCTCCATGTCGGG
>CAIKKV010000141.1 GCA_903828035.1 uncultured bacterium | reverse complement strand
CGATTTCCTCAAGAAAATCGGCTATGTGCCCTCGATCTACGCCCGCCGGCTTCGCAAGAAGGATGTGCCGACCATCGGCGTGCTTCACTCCGGATTCCTGATGAGCCATCTGCTTGACGCTTACCAGCAGCTGACCAATGCGCTGGTCAGCCAGGACAGCGCGGTGGATATCGTGGCGCTCCCCCGCCCGGAGAGCCGGGAAGGCCTCGAGGATTTTGTCGGCCGCGGCGTGCCCGCCCTGCTCTGGATCCAGAATGCCAAGGAGTCCGCCATCCAGCATGAGCGGATCGGCGACCTGTTCCCCTACCTCGCCCAGTTCGAGAAAGTGGTCATCTATAACCACACCCCCGCCTCGCCGGAAATCGAAGCGCGCATGGACGAGCTGGGCATCCACCGGATCGTGATCGACCGTCCCGCCGCCAACCGGATTGCGGCAACCTTTCTGGCCGGACTGGGCCACAGGATCCTGGCGCTGCCGGATGCGGATGCGGGCACCCTCAAGGATAGCCACAGCCGGGATCGCGCCGAGTTCGCAAAAGCCGGCATTCCCCAAGTGATCGGATTGAAGGCGCCGGGCGACGAAAAGATCCCCTCTCCCGAGGGAGGCCGATCCCTTGCCGAACGAGTTAAAAAAGCCGTGCGCGAACAGGGCGTCACCGCCTGCTGGGTCTATGACGACGAGGCCGCCGGCTATATGCTGCATTCCCTGGCCGAGATGGGCGTTCGCGTGCCGGACGAACTGACCGTGCTGGGCTTCGACGGGCTGGTTATCGGCGAGGCCTTCTGCCCGCCGCTGACCACGATTGCCGTTCCGGTGGACCAGATGGTGGCCAAGGTCTGCGAGCTCCTGGCCTCGTCCGACGACTCCTCCGGCGTGCTCTCCCACGTTTTCAAGCCGGTCCTTCTCGAGCGGAAGAGTCACGGCGCCGCGCCCAAATCCTGATCGCCGGAGCGTCATGGCACTCACTTCGATCTGCGTCTACTCGGGCTCCAGCTGGGGGGGGCGCCCCTCCTATTCCACGGCCGCCCGCGAGCTGGGCAGCGCCCTGGCGGCCCGCGGCATCCGCCTGGTCACCGGCGCGGGCTCGGTGGGACTGATGAACGAGGTGGCGGAAAGCGCGCTGGGTTCCGGCGGGGTCGTGTGGGGCGTGATTCCCGAGCAGCTGACCGGGAAGAACGTCCAGCACATGGGGCTGACCCGCACCTTCGTGACCGGCTCCATGCATGAGCGGAAGCAGAAGATGTTCGAGCTGGCCGACGCCTTCATCGCCCTCCCCGGCGGGCTCGGCACGCTGGATGAAATGTTCGAAATGCTCACCTGGGGCCAGCTCAACCTGCACGCCAAGCCCTGCGGCTTCCTGAATGTGGAGGGCTATTTCGACCCCCTCCTGGCCTTTCTGGACCACGCCGTGGCCGAACAGTTCATCTCGCCCGCCCACCGGGCCATGATCATGACCGGCACGAGCCCGGCCGACCTCTTCGCCCAGTTCGAGGGCTACCAGCCGCCGGACCTGCAGAAATGGCTCCGCACGCTCGCCCCGCCAAAATGAAGACGGGCAAACATCAGGGACAAATCAATTTCACACCGGGAAAGTAAGCGCTCAACCTCTTCGTGTCACGGGTGAGAAGCGGTATTCCGGAAGCCTCGGCATGACCGCCCAGGAAAAAATCCGGCAACACGGATGTTTTGATGCCTTTGAGCTTTTTATACCGATCAAATGCCCTGGCGGCCCTAAAAAGACCTTGCCTGGGGATCTCCTGATAAACAAGCCCGAATCGCCTGACAACATCATCCACAAACTCACTCGAAGGACTTCCGAAACAAAGCTCGGCATAAACCACAGGGTTGATCAACAGTCCGGCGTGGCTGTTGTCCTGAAGCCGGGCAATCGACCACTCCGCCCACTGCGGATCGTCCGTGAGAACGTCAATCAGAACATTGGTGTCCACCAGAACGGGCATCATTCCCCTCGCGTCTTACGCATCCACTGGCGGGTGGTCAGTTTTCCCTTGAGAACGCCTCGCAAGGCCGAGAACTTGCCTCCGGTCCCGGGTTTATCCTCATGCTTGCTCAGCACAACGGTTCCGGACGTAATGCGAAAGTCGACATCGCTGTGGGGCGCGATTCCAAGATAGTCGCGCACGCGAGCCGGTATGGTCACCTGTCCTTTTGTCGTCACTCTCATAGTATTACTATGACAAGTATTACTTATCCCGTCAAGCACTACGACTCTCTCAAGACGCCGACAAAGGGGCAGTTGCGGTAGAGGCCCTTGTCATCCAGCCCGAAGCCCGTCAGCCAGACATTCGGAACCGGCAGCAGCGCCTCATCGGCTTCATAGGCCACCTGCCGGGCCTCCTTCTTGTCGAACAGCACCATGGACCGCACGCTGGCGGCCCCCTGCCGCTCGAACTCCCGGTGAAAGCGGCGCAGGGTCCGCCCCGTGTCCAGGATGTCATCGACCAGCAGGACATGGCGGCCCTTGACCGAAAAGCCGGTATCCCCGCGCTTCCGCACGCGCCCCTTGGACTGCAGGCCATTCCCATAGCTGGACGCCTGGACAAACTCGATTTCAAGCGGCACGGTCATCGCCTGGGTCAGGCAGGCCATGAAATAGATCCCGCCCTTGAGGATGCCGACGACCAGCGGCGTCCGTCCGGCATACTCGCGCGAGGCCTTCCGGGCGCCCCGGCGGATGGCCGCCCGGAGGGCCGGCTCACGATATAGGATTCGGGCAAAATCACGTTCCATACGGACTCCTCAGGCGGCCGCGGGCTTTGGCGGCTTCACGCGCAACAGCAGCAGGAAAGCCAGGATGGCGAAACCGGCGCCCACCCCGAAAGGCACCAGGGGCCGCCCGCTCCACTGCCACAGCGCGCCGAAGAGCCAGCTGGCGGGAAGCGCCGCGATGCCCACGGCCGCGTTGTAGAATCCATAGGCCGTGCCGCGCAGCTCCACCGGAACCAGCTCGGCCACGTACGCCCGCTCGGAGCCCTCGGTCACCGACGCAAAGAGGCCGTAAAACAGGAAGATGGCCCACATCTGCCAGGGGGCGGAGGCCAGCCCGAAGAGGATGTAGCTCAGGGCGTAGATCGCCCAGCCAATGCCGATCAGGGTCTTCCGGCCATACCGGTCGGAAAGCCCCCCGCCGTGGGTGGACAGGAGCGTTTTAACGCCGTGGAAGGCCGCCCAGATGAGGGGCACCTGCCATTGCGGAAGGCCCACGTCCACCGCGCGCAGGATCAGGAAGGCGTCCGAGGAGTTCCCGAGCGTAAAGACCGTCACGGCGCCGAGATACAGCCGGAACCGGCTATCCAGCTTCCGCAGGGACGCCCGGTTGATCGCCCCGGGCTTGCCGGCCAGCGAGACATCCCCCTCCTCCGTGATGAACTTCCAGATGATGAACGGCACCAGCAGCCCCGGCACGGCGGCGAGCAGGAAGACCCAGCGCAGCGCCTTGTCCGCCTCGAAGGCCAGCTGCTCCTTGAACACCCAGAGCAGCCCGGCGGCCACCAGGGGGCCGATGAACGCCCCCGCGTGGTCCATGGCCCGCTGGAACCCGAAGGCGCGGCCCCGGTCCGCCGGGGCGGTGCACCCGGCGATCAGGGCGTCGCGCGGGCTGGTGCGGATCCCCTTGCCGGCGCGGTCGGCCAGCCGGACCGCCAGCACGTGCCAGGGGGCCAGCGCCAGGGCGATGAGCGGGCGGGTGAGCGCCGAGACCGTGTACCCGGCGAACATGAAGATCTTCCGCTGCCGCCAGCGGTCGGAATAGTAGCCGGTGGCCAGCTTCAGCAGGCTGGCGGTCGTCTCCGCCGCCCCCTCGATCAGCCCGATGAAGGCCGTGCCCGCCCCGAGTACCGTTTTCAGGAACAGCGGAAGCAGGGGCATGATCATGTCGGAAGAGAAGTCGGTGAACAGGCTCACCCAGCCGGCGGCGATGACCGTGCGGTGCAGCTTCGCCATGCGCTCAGCCCCCCCTGATTTCCACGCGCTTCGCGTAGGGCTTCATCAGCTCCCGGAGCGCCTCCAGGCGGGCGGCCGACGTGCGCGGCATCGTGCGGAAGGCCTCGCCGGGCAGGGTGTCGCGCGGCACGAAGGCCTGCATCTGGTAGCGCGCGGCGCCGTCGATCAGCGCCCCGATCTGGTGCATCATGGCGTCGGTGTGGAACGACTCGATGATCGTGGTGCGCAGCAGGCCGCGCTCGCCCATGCCCTTGACGAGCCCGATCGACTCGCGGATCTTCCCCGTGTCGGCCCAGCCCGCCGCCTCCGGGTACGACTCCAGGGAGGCCTTCACGTCCATGGCCAGGCAGTCGATGTCGGGGATCCGCTTCCGGAGGATATCGGGATGGCTGCCGTTGGAGTCGACCTTCACCGCCAGGCCGCGGTCCTTGAAAAACCGGATGAGGGCCCCCAGGTCGGGGGCCAGGGCGGGCTCGCCGCCCGTGATCGCCGCGCCCGTCACCCAGTTCTCCTTGAACTGGCGGCAGGCCTCCTCCAGCTTCTCCCAGGGAAGGCCCGGCTTCTCCCGGCCCATGAGCGAGGCGTTGTGGCAGAAGCCGCAGCGGAAATTGCAGCCGCTCGTGAAGAACACGCCGGCCAGGCGGCCCGGAAAATCGACCATCGAGGGCTGGCGGAGGTAGGCGAAAACCGGTGACAGCGCGGCGGTCATGCCATGCGGTCGCGGACTTCAGCCAGCACCGACTCGATCATCGGCTTGGTGATGACGCCCTTGCCCACGTCGCTGTAATCCGTCTGGATGCCCATGAACTGGTAGAGGCGCGAGTGCTTGCACAGCTCGTCGGCCTTGCCCGGCTCCGGGTTGGCCACGGGCTCGTAGGCCTGGGTTTCGGGATTCCAGCGCATGACCAGGAACGCGGGAATCCGCTGGGGGTTGACGCACTCGGACTTGCAGAACTCGACGATGCCGTCGAGCGTCTCCACGTCGCAGTACTCCTTGACGAAGTGGGACTTCCACTCGTCGCGCTCGAGAAGCTCGTCGAGGCGGGACTGAAGGACCT
>CAIKKV010000140.1 GCA_903828035.1 uncultured bacterium | reverse complement strand
GGCTGGCGTGGCGGGACCGGCTTAAAGTCCGGCCCAGGGTTTCCATCGCCATTTCAAGAGCTGTTGATTACCTGTCTCGCTGTCAAAAGAGCGATGGCTCATGGACTCCGCTATGGTTTGGGAACCAGCACCATCCACGCGAGGAAAATCCGCTTTATGGAACATCACGGGTCGTTCTTGCCTTGGTGGACTGTGCCAGGAACGGCGTTTCTGGCGTGGATGATTTGTTGCGCCGGGGCGTTCTGTGGATCGCGGAGGCGCAAAATGCCGATGGTGGCTGGTCCGGTTTTAAAAACGGACCCAACTCGGTTGAAGAAACGGCGCTGGCGGTGGAATCACTTGGGGTGTTTGTCGAGGTTGCCGGCAAGGATGCAGCGGCGAAATCCGCTTGCGATGCTGCTGCCAAAGGAGCCGCGTGGCTTGCGCGCCAGGTCAATGAAGGGCTCTGGACCCAGCCGTCCCCAGTGGGTTTTTATTTTGCCAACCTCTGGTATTTTGAAAAGCTCTATCCCCAGATCCACACCGTTGCCGCCTTGAGCCGGATGCAATCATGCGGTTCCGAAGCTGGGAATTTGGCCTGAGATCTCGGTCATCCGCGGAATCCCTGGAGAATATGTGCCAGCTGCGTTTCAGGAAGGATCCACCGGAGTCAGATGCCTTTCAGGCATTGGCAGACTCATGGAGGCGGTCTTAACGGAGCGCCGGTGATGGTGGATGTCGTAAAACTCGATGAAAAAGGCCGGCCGATGATGACGAACATGCCGGTGATGGTCGATCAACAAGTGGACGAACAAACCATCGTGCAAGGGCCGATGGCCTCGCAAGTCGCCATCAAAATGCTCGGCACCAACGGCGGCAGATATGCCACCGCCAACGCGGCGCATCCGTTCGAGAATCCGACGCCGCTCTCCAACTTTCTGCAGATGCTGTCGATCTTTGCCATCGGCAGCGGACTGACCTATTACCTGGGCCGGATGGTGAAGAACCAAAAGCATGGCTGGACAGTGTGGGGCGCCATGATGGCGCTGTTTCTCGGCGGAGTGCTACTGTGCTGGTGGGCGGAAGCCGCCGGCAATCCGATTCATCAAAAGCTGGGCGTCGCCTCCGGCGCGCCGCTGCAACTCGACCTGGCATTGGATCGCCTTTCGGGTGGCCTCGCTGTCGGGATGGAAATAGGCTGAGCCATGGTCGCCTTCGATGACAGTGATTGTGGCCGAGTCCTTGAGCAGCTCTTTTAGAGCCTGCAATGCCCGGATGGGCTGCGGAAGATGCTCCAGCACAAAGCAGACAAAAATGTGGTCAAAGGATGCCGGCTGGAAGGGCACAACATACATGTATGCGTTGGTTGGATGAACACAAGAATGAAAATCCACGAAAAACAGAACCGAAGCATTCGGTTCGAGATAAGCGATCACCCCTGGGGGCACTCCAAGAGTTCTGAAGAAATGCATTCCAAGTTCAAAGTCCTTTGCCTGACCCGCATTGTAAAATGCAGAAAAAACGCTTGGATTCAGATTTTTTCTTGATCCCAGCCTTTCCTGCTGTAGAGTATCGGTCGTGCTGGCGCCAATTTAGCTCAGTGGTAGAGCAACGGTTTTGTAAACCGTCGGTCGTCGGTTCAAATCCGACAATTGGCTCCACTTCAGCCTCAAGCACTTACAACGAATCCAAAGGCCCCAAAAACACTCCCTTCTTGACTTTTTCCG
>CAIKKV010000139.1 GCA_903828035.1 uncultured bacterium | reverse complement strand
GGCCAGCAGGTCGGCCCGGCTCATCCACGGGGTTTCCAGAACCGCATAGGGCGGCAGCGGGTCTGAGCGGATGCCCCACCGCTTGGCCTGGCGGCGGAGGACGGTGCCGGGCAGCAGCAGCGTGTGCATGCACTGGATGTTGACGGATCGGGGGAAGGTCAGGGCCCAGTCGAGGGCGCGGTCCATGTCCGCCTTGGTTTGAAAAGGCAGCCCGACCATCAGGTCCATCGTCACCCGGCTGCCCCGCTCGGCCATCATCCGGATGCCGGCTCCCGTCTTCAGGGAGTCGGCCGGCCGGCCAATGGCTTTCAAGACCCTGGGCTCCAGGGATTGCACGCCCGACTCAATGTCCGTGAACCGGGCGGCGGCCAGCAGGTCCGCCTGCTCCGGGGTCAGCCGGTCGGCCCTGAGCTCCGCGAAAAAGGCCAGCCGGCGGTCCTTGTTGAGCTCCGCCAGCAGGCGCAGCGTGTCGGTGAATCGCGGATGCGAGTTGAAGGTGGGGTCCACGAAGCGGATCTCCCGCGCGCCCTTGTCGCGCAACGCCCGGACGCGGGCGGCGATGGCGGCGGGTTCCAGGAGGCTGAGCGAGCGGCGCAGCTGGTGGTACCGGCAGTAGGTGCAATGCATGGGACAGCCGCGCGAGGTCTCCACGTAGGCCATGCCCCGGGCATCGGGCGCCAACCCGGGCCAGTCCGGCGGAGGCAGCTCGCGGGCTAATGTGGTTTCCCCGGGAACGGATTTGCCCCAGGCATACGATCGTTTCCGGCTCGAGGCGGCGCAGGAGAACTCGGGAAGCCGGCCTTGGAGCAGCCCGTTCAGGAGCTCCGGAAGGACCCGCTCGCCTTCGCCGATCACCAGGATATCCGCGGCATCGGGCTTCGAAAGCAGCGGGTGCTGGCGGGCCATTTCAGGCCCTCCGAAAAGGACGGTCACGCCCGGCAGGGCCTGTTTGACCTTCCGCATGACAGCGAGCGTGCGCTCGATGTTCCACAGGTAGACGGTGCACGCGACGAAGCGCGGTTTCATGGCGACGAGGGCCGGGATCAGCGTGTCGTCGGACGCCTGGTCGAGCTCGGCTGGAAGGCGGGCGATCGCAAGGCCGGCGGTGAGCGGCGAGCGCCGGACCGCCCACTCCAGGTAGGCGGCCGCGAGGTAGAGGTTTTCATGCTCACCCGTCACGAGGTTGTCCAACTGGGGAAGTTGGACGAATAGTAGGAGATCGGACATGGCGTTTATTGTACTAGTCGCTCCATCAAAAGGGTATCATGAAAAGATCCGGTTCAGCAGCCACTCCACTTCAGCGGGGCCAATGGGTTTCGGGTTGGCCTGCGTGGAGCCCGAGGTCAGGGTTTGTTCCATGATTTCAGGAAGGCGGACGATCGGCTGTCCGGTGAAGGGATTGCGGATGCCCAGCCGGGCGATGAGGGAGTCCGTTGCCGCCGTGAGATCGCCTCCCGCGGCTTGCGACAAATGATCGTAAGCGGCGCCCATGGCCGGGCGGTTCAGCTCCAGGGCGGCCGGCAGGCAGACGGCGCAGACGAGGCCGTGCGGCTGGTGGTAGAAGGCGCCGAGCGGGTGGGCGAGGCCGTGCACCACTCCCAGCCGGGCCTGGGCCAGGGCCACGCCGGCCAGGTAGCTGCCGGCCAACAGGGAATCGGCTTCGGGCCCGGCCGGATTGGCCTGGACCGCCGGCAGGGAAGCGGCGATCAGGCGGAGGGCGGCGAGGGCGGTGGCTTCGCTCCAGGCATTGCCCTTGCGGCTGGATCCGGCTTCGAGCGCCTGGGTGTAGGCGTCCATGCCGGCATGGGCGATGATGCCCGGCGGGCTTCCGGCCAGCAGCCCTCCGTCCAGTATGATGACGGCCGCCATGAAGCGGTCGTCGCGGATCGATTTTTTAAGCGACGTGCGGGTGTCCGTCAGCACGGCGTTCGGCGTGGCTTCGGCGCCCGTGCCGGCCGTTGTGGGGACGGCCAGGAAGGGAATGCCCCGTTTTTCGACGGCCAGCCCCGCATGGATGGCGGCCACGGGGACATTTTCATGGAACAGCCCGGCGGCGGTCTTGGCCAGATCCAGCACGCTGCCTCCGCCGATGCCGCCCATCCACGCCGCCTGATGGCGGCGGGCGGTTTCGCGGAGCGCTTCGGCCTGATCCAGGGTGGGCTCTCCGCCCGCATGTTCCACAATCAGGCAGTCGGGGCCCAGCGTCTCCTTGAGGGGCTTGAAGTGGAGGCTTTTCCGGAACGAGGCGCCGACGAGGAGAAGGCCTCGGCCGCCCCATTCCCGCCCGAGGGCGGGGAGCTGCCGGATCTGCCCGCGGCCGAAGAGCGTGCGGGGGGCGAGGAGCGCTGTATCGGGAAGGGGCTGCATATCACACGCAGACGATGACGGCCAGGATTTCGAGCGTCTCGGAGCCGTCGTTGATGACGGCGTGGGATCCGCCGCCGCCGGTCAGCACGGCGTCGCCCTTGTCGAGGCGGGTCTGGGTGACGCCGTCGTCCAGCAACCCGGTTCCGGCGAGCACCACGTAGAGCTCATCCTCGTGGACATGCTCATGTTTGCCGATGGTGGCGCCGGGGGGGATGAGGAGCGTGGCGCAGAGGCGTGATTTGGCGGTGAACTCGGCCGGCTTGAAGGCGTGGCGGAAGCGGATCGTGCCCGTGCCGCCGCGGAGGTTGGGGCGGTCTTCGAGGGGCATGTCGTTGAGCTTGCGGATCATGACGGGCCTTTCGGGCTTTGGGAGCGCAGTGCGTAGGATGGCGGAAGGGGTGGGATTCGAACCCACGGCGCCTTGCGGCGCGTCGGTTTTCAAGACCGATGCTTTAGACCACTCAGCCACCCTTCCGTATGAGCAAGGGTTTTACTATACGGGCTTGGCCGGGCAAAGTCAATCGGGGCCCTGCTGCCGGGGCGCCCCGTCCCGCTCTAGGTTATTATTCCGGTGGATATCAGGGTTTTCCGTATTCCCGTGCATGTCTCTGCATTTATACTTAAAGTCGATATGACGGCTTTTATAAAAAACAATATTTTGGGCCCCAGGAATATCGGCTGGAAAAATGACAATCGGGGCGACCGGTTGTCCATTGTGTATCATTATGCCGCGGCAGCGGGGTTTAGCGTGTTGGGCATCATGGTGCTCGATATGCTTAAGCCCTTGTATACCGACCGCTCGGCTCCCCTGGTCCTGTTGTCCCTCCCGGTGGTTGCCGCGGCGTGGTGGGGAGGTCGTGGACCGGGGCTGTTCGCCACGCTTTTGTGCGTCCTGGGAGCCTGGGGGTGGCTGATTCCGCCCGTGTGGTTCGGCATTCCCCACCCAGGGGAGATCTTGCGGATTGTGTTGACCGCCTTTACCGGAGTGATCATCAGCGTTCTTTCGGGTTCCCTGAGTAAGGCGGCGGAGGCGTTGAGGCAGAGCGAGCAGAGGATGCACGCCATTTTCAACCATGCGGCGATGGGAATAATCGAAATGAACCAGGCGGATCGAATTGTTTCGGCCAACAAGCATATCCTGGAGCTTTCGGGATATCAGCTGGATGAACTTCTGGGAAGTTCCATTCACGACCTTACCGCGCCGGAAGACCGTGTCTTGTCCGATGAACTGAACGCCAAAATCCGCGAGGGTACACTGGCCATAGGGAATTTTGACAAGCGTTACCTGAAAAAGAATGGCACTTACATCTGGGTCCATGTAACCGTGTCGCCCATTCGCGACCGGTACGGGCGCTTTTGCGGCTCCGTCCGGACGATCGAAGACATCACGGCCCGCAAGAAGGTCGAAGAGGAATTGACCCGTTCAAACCGCGACCTGGAGCATTTCGCCCACATGATCAGCCACGATCTCCAGGAGCCCGTCCGGATGGTGCAGAGTTTCGGGGATCTGCTTGAGCGTCATTATGCCTCCACGTTGGATGGCAAGGCGCTGGAGTATCTGCACTATATGACGGATGGCGCCAAGCGCATGGCCGATTTGATCAGCGGCCTGCTCGCCTATTCCCGGGTGGATAGCGGTCAAGTCGCCTGGGTCCGAACGGATATGCGGGAGGTGGCTGAAGGGGTGTTGGCCAATCTCCGGATCGCCACTCAATTTGCCCAGGCGACCATCGATCTGGGGAAGATGCCGATTGTCATGGGCAGCCCCGCGCAGCTGGCCCAGCTCGTGCAGAACTTGATCGGGAACGCCCTGAAGTACCGGAAGCCGGAGGTCCACCCGGTCATTTCCATCTGCGCGGATCGGCAGGGCAAGGACTGGATGTTTTCGATCTCGGACAACGGGATCGGCATTGATCCGGCCTATCATGAGCGGATTTTCGAGCTCTTCCAGCGGCTTCACACGACGGATGAATATCCGGGAATTGGAATCGGGCTCGCCACCTGCAAGCGGATTGTCGAACGACAGGGCGGCAGGATTTGGGTGGAGTCAACGCCCGGGCAGGGCTCGACTTTTTGTTTCACCTTGCCCGCCGTCCCGTCATAAATACAGGCCTCACGCGGAGCCCGCGGAGAGAGCGCTGCATGATATTCATGGTGATCAACCGATCAACCACGGATATCACGGATCACACGGATTATTTGGTCACCACG
>CAIKKV010000138.1 GCA_903828035.1 uncultured bacterium | reverse complement strand
TCGGCGGCCTGACCGCCGGCTTCTCGCTCGCCTGCATGCTGAACAACGCGGGCGGCGCGTGGGATAACGCCAAGAAGCACATCGAGAAGGGCAACCTCGGCGGCAAGTACCTGAAAAACGCCCAGGGCCAGTGGATCAACGTCAAGGGCCTTGTGGTCGAGGACCGCGCCGATGCGCGCAGCCCCATTCACGGCGCCGCGGTGATCGGCGACACGGTCGGCGATCCCTGCAAGGACACGGCCGGCCCCTCGATGAACATCCTGATCAAGCTGATGAGCATGGTGGCCGTGGTGTTCACCCCCGTCATCATCAAGTTCTCCCCCGCCATCCAGAAGTTCCTGCACCTCGTCCAGTAAGGCGGGTCTCTTTCAAAGGCGGGTCTCCGGACCCGCCTTTTTTTTTGCGCCCGGACATTTGCTTCCCGCCCGCCGTTCCTGTAGGATACCCGCCAACACGGTCGAGAGGATTGTCATGCGGAAGACAGCACGGCTCGCGGCAGCGGGTCTTTCCCTTATCGTTTCCAGCCTGCTCGGCGCGGAGCTGACAACCGAACGCTCGTTTGTCTCCGCCGCGGATTTCGAGCCGTTTTTCCGCGACAGCGCCATTGACCTGCACAGCGCCCCCGGCGCCATCACCCTGCGGCGGGAAACCTGCCTGCCCGGCCCCGTCGGCAACAAGCTGGCCGGCGGCATCAACGGCCTGACCCGCCTGGCCACCAACAGGCTGGCCCGCAAAACGTTCACCCTGCCGGACGACCGCACCGGGGAGTCCGACCTCTACGCCTTCCCCGGCCGCCCCGGAAAGGCCTGGCTCAACGGCGCGCCCCTTGAGTTCGCACCCGTCTACCCCCACAGCGGCTGGACCCACGCCACCCTTTCCACGAACCTTCTCAAGGCCGGCGTCAACGAGGTGGTTTTCGGGGAAGGCATGACCCTTTCCCAGGACCGCGAAACCCGGGCCGGAACCAGCTTCTTTTCCACCGATGGCGGCAAGGCCTGGAAGCCCGCGGACGGGGGCGAGTTCCTGGTCCAGATCCGGTTGCGCCGATACCCGCCCAAAGGGGTCATCACCTCCCCCGTCATCGATACGGCCTCCCCCTCGGCCAGCGAGACGATCGCCCCGCTCTTCAAAGTCCGCAGCCTGACCGTCCAGTGGCGCGCCCTCGTGCCGGCTTCCGGCTCGGCCCTCGTCGAAGCCCGCAGCGGCCCCTCCCCCTGGCCCGATCCGGCCTGGTCCCCCTGGGCGCCCGCCGACCGGGTTCTGCCGGCCCGCTTTGTCCAGGTCCGGGCCACGCTCGGCACCGCCTCCGGCGACCGGGCGCCCGCCCTCACGCGCCTCACGGTCACCGCCAAGGGCGAAGCCGTGGCCACCGCGGAGAGCCAGGGCCTCCTGCTGCGCGATTTCCGGAACCTCCCGCTGGTGCGCAGCTCCTACCCCTACGCGTTCCAGCGCCCCTCCGCCAAGCTGAAGCGCCTGCGGGAGGAGTACACGCTGGACGACGTGGTGG
>CAIKKV010000137.1 GCA_903828035.1 uncultured bacterium | reverse complement strand
CGGCCGAGGCGGAGATCGCCGCCGCGCAGGAGGCCCGCGCTCCGGTGTACCGGATGCTGGCCGACTTCGACCGGCGCCTGGACGAAGGCGATGCGGCGTACCGCGCCCGGTATGCCAAGCCCGTCAAGGAGCTCAAGAAGGCGCTGCGCGATCTGCTCGGCCCCGCGCCCGGGAGCGTGCGCCCCATGCTGATGCGCGACCAGTACGGCCAGACGCGATGGGACCGCGCCCGGGTGAAACGGGAGCGCGTGCTCTACCGGGAAGAGTGGGACTATTCGAATCCCGCGAAAGCCGGGATCCGCCTCCTGAAGCCGCGTGTGCTCGACTTTGCCGGGACGCCCGTCGAGGGCTTGTTTGGCTATCTGGAGAACAACCTGGAAAAAATGCTGCTGCCGCGGAGAACCGCCTACTGGCAGTTCCTGACCGATGAATCCTACGACTCCCACTTTTTCGGCGGCATCTGGCCGGAGCTGCTGGGGACCTTCTACCTGACGGTCGGCGCCCTGCTCCTGGCCATTCCCATGGGGCTGATCGCCGCCATTTACCTGACCGAGTATGCCGCGGAAAGCCGCCTGCTCCAGGTGCTTCGCACCTGCATCAGCACCCTGTCCGGCGTTCCCAGCATCGTCTTCGGCCTCTTCGGCCTCGCGTTCTTCATCAACACCCTGCACGTGTCGCATTCCAAAAGCGTCCTGGCGGGATCCATGACGCTCGCGCTGATGATTTTGCCCACCGTGATCCGCGCCTCGGAGGAGGCCATCCGGGCCGTGCCGCGGACGTATAAGGAGGCGGCGATGAGCCTCGGCGCCGGGCGGTGGCACACGGTCCTGAGCATCATCCTGCCGGCCGCGCTGCCGGGCATTCTCACCGGCATCGTCATCAGCATGGGCCGGGCGGCCGGCGAGACGGCGCCCATCATTTTCACCGCGGCCGTCAGCGTGGGCAAGCCGCTGGCGTTCTGGCAGACCTGGACGCAGCCGACCCCGGCGCTTTCCTGGAACATTTACAACCTGGCGACCGAACACGAGGCCGTGGACGAAGTGCGCCATGTCCAGTACGGGCTGGTGCTCGTCCTGGTGGTCCTGGTCCTGGTGCTGAATCTCGCGGCCCTTTTGCTGCGGGCGCGCATCGCCAGGCGGATGAGGACGTAGAAAGGGAGAGGCACCATGTCGGAAGCAACGGGCAGGCCGGCCCCCCATGTCGAGGCCAGCGCATTTTCTGTGTATTATCGACGCAACCAGGCGGTCAAGGCGGTGAGCCTGGGGATTCCCGCCGGGGCTGTGACGGCCATCATCGGGCCGAGCGGCTGCGGGAAAAGCACGCTCCTGCGGGCGATCAACCGGATGAACGATCTCGTGCCCGGCTGCCGCACCGAGGGGAAGCTGCTTTTCGGGGGACAGGACCTGTACAGCCCCGACGTGGACGTGGTCGCGCTGCGGCGGCGCGTGGGGATGGTGTTCCAGAAGCCGAATCCGTTCCCGAAATCCGTGTTCGACAATGTCGCCTACGGGCCCCGCCTGCACGGGCGGCTGAACGCCGGGGAGCTGGCGGAAGTGGTGGAGCGCAGCCTGGTGGCGGCGGCCCTGTGGGAGGAAGTGAAGGACCGGCTGAATGACAACGCGCTGGGCCTTTCCGGCGGGCAGCAGCAGCGGCTGTGCATGGCGCGGGCGCTGGCCGTGAATCCGGAGATCCTGCTTATGGACGAGCCCACCTCCGCGCTCGATCCCCGCGCCACGCTGCGCATCGAGGACCTGATCGACGAGTTGCGGGGGCGGTACACGATCATCATCGTCACGCACAACATGCAGCAGGCGGCCCGGGTTTCGGGCTTCACCGCGTTCATGTACGAAGGCGTGCTGATCGAGTTCGGGGTGACGCAGGATCTCTTTACGAAACCGAAAGAGAAGCAGACCGAGGACTATATTACCGGGCGATTCGGATAAGGGGAGAGCCATCATGCGCGTGCATTTGCAAAGGGACGTGGACAAGCTGAAGCGGCTGATCCTGCTGATGAGCGGCGAGGTGGAGAGCGACCTCCGCACGGCGGTCCGCGCCATCGAGGAGCGAAACGCGGAGTTGGCCCGGGAGGTGATCGCCCGCGAGGCGCAGACGAACGCCCGGGAGGTGGACATCGAAGACGAGTGCCTGAAGATCCTGGCGCTCCACCAGCCCGTGGCCACCGATTTGCGCTTGATTATCGCCGTGCTCAAGATCAACCAGGATCTGGAGCGGATCGGCGACCTGGCCGTGCACATGGCGGAGCGCGGGCTGTTCCTGCTGGGGCGACCCGCGCTGGACATGCCCTTCCCCCTGGGCGAGATGGCCGACAAGGCCCAGGCCATGCTGAAGAAGGTGCTGGATGCGTTTGTGAACCTGAACGCCGGGGCCGCCCGCGAGGTCTGCGCCGCGGATAGCGAGATCGACGCGATCAACCGCGAGATCGTCAGGCAGGTCAAGACGGCCGTGGCGCAAACCCCGGCCCTGTTCGAGCCGCTTCTGCAGATCCTGCACATCGCCCGGCACCTCGAGCGGGTGGCGGATCACGCGACCAATATCGCCGAAGACCTGATTTTCCTGATCGAGGGGCGCATCGTCCGGCACGCCGTTTTCCGCTGAAGCGCTTGCCATCGGGCGGGCCGATGGGGTAAATTGGCCCGCGTTCGGCAACGCAAGGAGAACACCATGGGCGGCATTTTCAAAGCTTACGACATTCGCGGCATTTACGGCGAAACCCTGACCGACGAGCTGGCCGAGAAGATCGGCCGCGCCTACGCCACCTTCCTGAAGCCCGGGAAGGTGGTGGTGGGCATGGATATGCGGCCGCACTCCAAGCCCCTCTTCGAGGCGCTGGCCCGGGGGCTGACCCGCCAGGGGTGCGACGTGATTGGGCTGGGGCTCTGCTCCACGCCCATGTCCTACTTCGCCAACGGCTCCCTGGGCGCCGACGGCAGCATCATGATCACCGCCTCGCACAACCCCGGCGAGTGGAACGGCTTCAAGCCCTGCCGCGCGCAGGGCGTGCCGATCAGCGGCGCCACCGGCATCCTGGACATCGAGAAAATCGTGGAGACGGGAGCCTTTGATCCGCCCGCCGCCAAGCCGGGCACCGTTTCTTCCTACGACGTCGTGCCCGCCTACGTGGCCTTCGTCCAGTCCAAGGTGAAGCCGCCCGCCAGGCTGAAGGTCGCCATCGATTTCGCCAACTCCATGGGCATCCTCGAGGCGCTCTGCCTGAAGGGGCTGCTGGAGGTGGACCCCTTGTTCGACACCCTGGACGGCACCTTCCCCAACCATGAGGCGAATCCGCTCAAGACCGAGACCCTCGAGGCGCTCCAGGCTAAAATCCGCGGCGGCTCCTACGCGTTCGGCGTGGCGTTCGACGGCGACGCCGACCGCGCCGGGTTCGTGGACGAGAAGGGCGACGTGGTGCCGATGGACATCATCACCGCGCTGGTGGCCCAGAGCGTGCTGCAGAAGCAGAAGGGCGTGATCTTCTACGACCTGCGCAGCAGCTGGGCGGTGAAGGAGGTCATCGAGGAGAGCGGCGGCACGGCCCGCATGAGCCGCGTGGGGCACGCCTTCATCAAGCAGCAGATGCGCGATGCGGGGGCCCTGTTCGCGGGCGAGCTGTCGGGGCACTACTATTTCAAGGACAACTACTTCACGGAAAGCTCGGCCATGGCTGTGCTGTCGGTGGCCGACATCGTGGCGCGCGCCGGCAAGCCGCTCTCCGAGCTGATCCGCCCGATCCAGCGGTATTTCGCCAGCGGCGAGATCAACTCCGAGGTGCACGATCCGCAGGCGGTGCTGAAGGCGATCCGCGCCGGCTATGCCGACGGCGCCCTGATCGAGCTGGACGGCGTGAGCGTGGAGTATGCCGACTGGTGGTTCAACGTCCGCTGCTCGAACACCGAGCCGCTGGTGCGGCTCAACCTGGAAGCCAAAACGAAGGCCCGGATGGAGCAGAAGCGCGACGAGCTGCTTCGCCTGATCCGGAAGGCCTGAGATGAGCGCCGGCTCCAGCGCATTTGAATCGGCCCCTCCGCCGGGCATCTCCATTTCCGGACAGTCGGTGGAAAGCCGCGTCTGGCGGGTTCAGGTGGACCTGGCCACGGGCGGGGTCCGCTCGCTGCGGTGGCGCGGGGCTGTCACGCGGGAGCTGGCGGACGCCGAGCGGGAGCCGCATCTTTTTCAGGCGATGCTGCGGGGCGTGGCCGGGGCGGCGGGCCGGGCGCGGTATCTTCGTTCCCAGGTTAAGTTCGATGAAAAAGGCGCCCGGCTGGCGGTGGAGTCGGAGCTGGGCGGCGGCGTCTGGCGGACCGAGTTCAGCGTGGATGTGTGCCAGACGGTGCTCGAGGTGCGGGCGGGTTGGGCGGGGGCGCCGGGCCGGGGCGCGGTTGAAGTGGTGGTGCCCGCCTGTGCGGAGGCGGCGCCGGAGGCCGCGTGGCATCCCGAGCGCGGCACGGTTTCGCCGCCCCCCGACGGGCCGCTGGTGATCCGGCTAACCGGTTTGAAGTAATTAATCCGACATCACTTTTTCGGCTTCGGCCTTGGCCGCGGCCTCGGCGCGGGCGTCGGGCGTGGTTTCCGGCATGTGATGGCGGAAGAGGATGAGGGTTCCGGCGGCGATGCCGCAGGTGAGGATGGCCGAGGCCAGGCCGATCTTGAGCCACTCCTTGAAGGGGATGTGGGCGTGGGCCTGTTTTTCCAGCATGCCGAGCGCCACGATGTTGGCCGTGGAGCCGATGAGCGTGATGTTGCCGCCGAAGCAGGCGCCGTAGAGCAGCGCCCACCACAGGGGCGTGACGGCCACGCCGGTGTTTTTGAGCCCCTCGATGATGGGCGAGAAGGCGGCCACGAAGACCACGTTGTCGACAAAGGCCGAGCCGAGGGCTGACGTGGTGAGGATGCCCCCGATCAGCATGACGGGATTCTGGCCGAACTGGCGGATGAACTTCTCGGCCAGCACCTCGGTCACCCCGCTGGCCTTGAGCGTGCCGGCGATCGAGAAGAGCATCATGAAGAACAGCAGCGTCCACCAGTCCACCGAATGCTCCACGTAGTGGCGGGCGCGGTCGCGGCGGTAGAGCATGACCCCTCCGGCGCAGAAGATGGGGGCGATGAAGAGCACGGTGTTTTTCTCCAGGTGCAGGAGCTGCTCCACCTGGTGGTGCAGGGCGATGGAGAGCAGGACGATCAGGAGGATGATGACGCTGCGGCGGTAGGGCACGCGCACGCCGGGGGTGAGACCCGGATCGCCCGGAGCCTTGTGCTCGCGGAGCCGGTCGTCGAACTCGTGCAGGTTCTTCCGGTACCAGAAGAAGACCAGCAGGATGTTGGCCGCGGTCGCGACCAGCATGACCGGGAAGGCCCATATCAGGAAGTCGCCGAAGGTGAAGCCGGCCTTGGCGCCGATCAGGATGCCGACCGGGTTGCCCATCATGGTGCCGGCGCTGCCGATGTTGGTGGCGATGACGGAGACGATGATGAAGGGGATGGGATTGATTTTGAGCCGGCCGCAGACCTGGAAGACCAGGGTGGCGATGATGATGATGGAGATCACCTCGCCGACGGCGCAGGCGAGCAGGGCGGAGACGACGCTGATGACCGCGAGGAAACGGTGGCCGGACATGTTGGGCAGCCCGATGACGGACTGAACGATCCAGGTGAAGAAGCCCAGGTCCTCGAGGCAGCCCAGGACGATCATCATGCCGATCAGGAACAGGATGATGGGCACCTCCGCGGCCCAGACATATTCCTCGATCGTCATGGAGCGGGTCAGGATCAGGATGCTGACCCCGAAGAAGGCCATGCTCAGGCGCAGGTTCCAGAACATGAGGGTTCCCAGGATGGAGGCCGAAAAGACGCCGACGGCGAGCTGTTGGGGGCCGGTCAGGCCGCCCAGTCGGGCGCCGAGAACGATGCCCAGGCTCACGAGAAGCAGGATG
>CAIKKV010000136.1 GCA_903828035.1 uncultured bacterium | reverse complement strand
GGGCCGAGGCGGATGCCGAGGCCACGCTGGATGTGATCCAGGGCCAGCTCGTCAAGTACCCGGACCTGCCCCACGACGTCGACTCGCTCGACCTGTTCTGCGCGGCGCGGCCGGCGGACTGGGTGGACCGCATCGGCCGCTTCCGCTGGGTGAACGGGCGGATCGTGGTGAACTTCGGGGCCAAGAAGGGCACGCCGCTGGACGAGCTGGTCAACGCGCGAAGCAACTTCCTGCGCTGGATCCTGGATAACAATTTTCCGTCGGATACCAAGGACCTGATCCGCAAGGCCATGGAGGGCGTCTATCCCGTCCCCCCCGAAAAGCCGGCCGAGCAGGTTTAATCCGTTTAACCCGCCGAATAGGCGCGGTCCCAATTTTTAGACACGGGGTCGAGGCCCTTCCTGCGCAGCATGGCGCGGAAGGCCTCCGCATCGCGGCTGTCGCTCACCTCAAACTGGCCCTCCGTCTCCGACGCGGCCTGATAGCCCCCCACCGTGGTGCGGCTTCCCGCGCTCATCTTGGTGATGCCCAGCCCCGCCATGCCGTCGCGAAAGGCAGCGTTCTCCCGGGTGGATAGCACCAGCGGCAGCTCCGGACGGCAAAGGCGGAAGGCGAACACCAGCCGCGCCAGCAGCGCATCATCGACGTCAAACGCCGGCGTAAATCCGCCCTGCTGCGGCCGGATCCGCGGAAAAGACACCGAAAAGCCCCCGCGCCAATAGGCCTTCTCCAGGCGCTCCAGGTGGCGGAACAGGGCCGTCACGTCCCGCACCGGATCCGCCAGCCCCAGCAGCACGCCCAGCCCCACCGTGCGCATGCCCGCCGCCAGCGCGCGCGCCGGCGCCTCGAGGCGGAACGCATAATCGCGCTTGGGGCCCCACCGGTGCAGCTTCTCGTAGAGCACAGGATCGTACGTCTCCTGGTAGAGGGTCACGCCGGTGCAGCCCGCCTCCACCAAGCCCCGGTATTCCGCCTCGGTCATGGAGAACGACTCCACCGTCACCAGGTGAAACCGCTTCGCCGCCAGCGCCACGGCCGCGCGCAGATAGTCGTAGTCGGCGCGCGGGGTGCGGTCTCCCGTCAGCAGAAGCACCTCTTCGAAGCCGAGCGCGTGAATGGCTTCCAGCTCCGCCCCGATGGCGGCGGGCTCCAGCGCGCGCCGGCTCTGGTGGCGGTCCGAGGCAAAGCCGCAGTAGGCGCAGCCGCCGGGGCAGAAGTTCGCCAGGTACAAGGGGGCATACAGGGACATGGTGCGGCCGAAATGGCGGCGGGTGAGCGCCTGCGCCCGCTGCGCCATCCGCTCCAGATACGGCGCGCCGGCGGGGCCGATGAGGGCCTCGAACTCGGCGGCGCCCGGAAGCTCGGCCGCCAGGGCGCGGCGCACGGCGGCATCCGTACTCATGGCGCGGCCTGGCGCAGGAAAGAGGTGAGCGGGCTGGTGGCCACGGCTTCCTCGCCGCGGGCCATCAGCCCGGCGAGGCGCGCCTCGCGGCCCGCCCGCACGGCGGCGGCGAAGGCGGCGGCCATGCGGGGCGGATCCTCCGCGGCCGCGATGGCGCTGTTCACCAGCACGGCCTCGCAGCCCATCTCCAGGGCGG
>CAIKKV010000135.1 GCA_903828035.1 uncultured bacterium | reverse complement strand
TCCATGCCCAGAAAGGCATCAGGGTGCTGCTGGAGGCCTTCGTGGGCCTGGGGGATCGGGCCAGTCTGCACATCCATGGGTCCGCCTTCGGCAGCCCGGTCTCCGAAGGCCATTTCCGCCGCATTACCGCCACCCCGTCGAAGGGCGTCATCCTCCACGGCCCCTACGACAACGCCCGCGTCGGCGAACTGCTCGCCGGTCTGGACGCGGTGGTCGTGCCAAGCGTCTGGTTCGAGAACGCGCCGCTCACTATCCAGGAGGCCCAGATCGCCGGCGTTCCGGTGATCACGTCCGATCAGGGCGGCATGGCCGAATTGGTCCGACACGGCGTCGACGGTCTGCACTTCCGCCTCGGCGATGCCGCGGACCTCCACCGTCAACTTCTCCGCCTGATCGAGACGCCCTCGCTGGTGGCGGAACTTAGGCGCCACAGCCCTGAAGTTCCAGAGATCTCGGACCAGGCCAAGGTGGTGCGGGAGCACTACCATCGCCTGTTGGATCGGAGTCGAACCGGGGAGCGGGCGTAACGGGTTGAACTATCGGCTCGGGCGCGCGCGCAGCAGCTCCTGCCGAAACGCCCCCGCCCACAGCCATTGACCCTGCAGGCAAGCGGGCAGCAGCAGCACAAACCGAGGCAGGTAGCCCGCCGGTGCCCGTAGCAGGCGCAGACCGATCATCGGCAGTACCGCAAGCGGCGCGGCGAACAGCAGCGAAGGCCAGCGTTCCATCCAGGGCAGCCACCAGCGACGCGTCTGCCGGTTGTAGTGGGCGGCCGCCTTTCCCATCGCGCGGCAATAGCGCCGGAATTCGCCCCAGCCGTACCGGTTCTGATGGATGACCGTGACCTGCGGGTCGTAGATGACCGTAAACCCCGCCTGGCGCACCGCGTGGGAGAGCAGGACATCTTCCCCGAGCGTCTGATCCGGGAAGGCGAGCTTCTGAAAGACCGAGGCGTTCCAGGCGCTGTTGCAGCCGATCAGGAAGTTCTGGCTGGGGCCGGGCTGAGCACCGCTTGGAAAGTGATAGAGAAACTCGAGGAAGTAGACGGCCCAGCCGCTCAGGTTTCCCGTGTTGCCCACGCCCACCGAGCCGCCGGCAGCTCCGACCCCGGTCCTGGCCAGATGAGCTCCCAAGCGACGCACCCAGTCTGCGGGCACTTCGCAGTCCTGATCCACGAAGAAGAGCCATCGCCCCTGGGCCACGCGAGCGCCCTCGTTCCGCGCCTGGCCAGCCGAGAGATGGACCGGCGATTCGAACAACCGGGCTTCCGGGCAGCCGCGCCTCACCAGGGCCCCACAGCCATCTCCGGAACTCTCCACCACGATGATCTCGTGGGGAAGGCCTTCCACGGCGCGCCGCACCGACGTCAGGCAGGCCTCGATCGTCGTCGAGCCGCGGTAGACGGGGACGATGACCGAGATCTCCGGAGGTTCGGCATCCCTCGGAGTCATGCCTCGAAGGATAGGGACTTCGATCCACAGCCGCAAACAGAACGGACCTCACCGGGGGTTTCGCCGTGGGTCGCGGACTTCATGGGATAGGCTCGCCGCCTGATGGCGAAGCTGTTTGGCGGGGGCGAATTCCAATCGCTCTGGACGCATCGGCGGACGCTCCGGGCTCTCGCCCGCCACGATCTGCGCCGGGCCTACGCGGGGACATCAGGGGGCCTGTTCTGGACGTTCGTGACTCCGCTCATCCCGGTCCTGATCTTTGGGGCGGTGTTCGCGTTCGGCCTGAGGCTGCCCCTGAGCGGCGCGCCGTACGTCTATGGGTTCACGGCCGCCTACGTGCCCTGGGTCCTGCTGTCCGCCTCG
>CAIKKV010000134.1 GCA_903828035.1 uncultured bacterium | reverse complement strand
GGGGCTGTTCGTCGTGCTGGGCATTGTGATGTATGCCACCCGCAACGTCGATTGGGCGACGCGGAAATAACCGCGCGCTCCCGGTTTATTGGAGAAATGCATGCGCGAAGCATCGGAGGGCGGAGCTCCGCGACGCCTCATGAAATGGCTCCGTGAATAAGGGCTCGCAGCGCTCGCCCCTCTGGGGAAAGGAGCCCCATTTGGAGGAATGCATTGCGCGAAGCATGGAGGGCGGCGCGCCGCAGGCCGCCCGGCTTATTTAGCGTACTGCAGCGCAAGCAGGGAGTAGCAGGTCACGAGCACGGGATCCGATTCCTGCCAGCGGCCGGCGTTGTTGACCCAGAAGCCCTGGCCCTTTTCGGCGCCCGGCTGCTGCAGGGCGATGAGCTTGTCGGCCAGCGCCTGGCGCCAGGCCAGCGGCTTTTCCTGGCCCGGCATTTTCAGCTCGGTGCGGCCCGAAGCGGTCAGGGCCTTGGAGAGGATGTTGTAGAAGTAGTACTGGCCTTCCTTGCCCATGCCCGGATTCTCGTCCAGCGTCCAATGATTGACGGCCCAGTCGAGGGCCGACTTCACCCGCGCATCCGTGCGGTCCACGTTGGCGTAGATCAGGCTCAGGACGCCGGCATAGGTCATGGTCCCATAGGACCGGAACACCACCACGCCCTGCGCGTTGGTCTGGACGCCCGCCTTGCTCTCGTTGGGGCGGTAGCTGAAGCCGCCGGCCTCATTGGTGCCGGTCGCTTCGCCGTTCTGGCAGCGGGCGAGGTATTTCTGGACGGCTTCCCAGTTCAGGTCGGCTTTGGCCGTGCCGGCCGGGCGCAGATCTTCCACCATTTCGGAAAGCCGCATGGCCTCCACGGCCCAGACCGTGTTGTTCAGGTCCGAGTAGGGCCGCTCGGATTTGGCGTCATAGCCCATGCCGCCGCTGTTGATATCGTCGCCCAGGTACTGCGCGGCCGCCAGGAAGCGGCGGGCCTTGAGGAGGGCGGGGGCGAGGGAGGGGTCGTTCAGCGCGCTGAGAGCCGCCAGGCAGATGGCCGTGTTGTAGTTGCTCAGCCCGCCGCCGCGCCCGGGCAGCACGCGGTAGAACCCGCCGTCTTCCTGCCGGGTGGAGAGGATGAAGGCGAGTCCCTTCTTGATGATGTCGTCCTTGCCGGGGAAATCGCTTTGGGCAAAGCACCAGAGCGGCAGGGCGGTCAGGGCGGGATAGCGGCTGTCCGACCAGGAGCCGTCGGGCTTCTGCTGCGCCTTGAGCCAGGCCAGGCCCCGCTCCAGGGCTTCCTTGCTGGTGGCGGGCGCCGGTGCGGCCACGGCGGGAGCGGTGATCGAGGGCGGGGGCAGCGGAGGCGGAAGGGGCGTTTCGGCGTTTGCCGGGGGAGTCAGGCTGGCCGCCAGGAGAAGCGCCGTCGGGAGCGTGAACAGGTGCAGTTTCATAGGCGTGATCCTTTCTTCTAAAGTCGTTATTAACATAATTAAAAGCGCCTGAACATGGCAAAAGGTTCAGTGGCGGCCTTCCTTTTTCTTGTTGCATTCGGGCGGTTCACTCGCGGAAAATAGACGGTTATGGAAACGGAGCCTGTCAACCCCCTCGAGGATGCCGTGCTCATGGCCGCCTCGCGCACGGGCGACATGGACGCCTTCTCCGAATTGGTCCGCCGCCATCAGCGGGGGCTGGTGAACTTTTTCATGCGCATGGGCGCTTCTTCCCATGCCGAGGATTTGGCGCAGGAGACGTTTGTCCGGCTTTTCAACTACCGGGACCGGTACCAGCCTTCCGCCAAGTTCACGACTTTCCTGTACACGCTGGCGCGCCACGCCTGGTGCGACCTGCTTCGCCAGTGGCAGCGGAGGGACAAGGGCCTGGAGCTGCTGCGGAACAATGCGGCGGTCCGGGACGACGAGCGGCGCGAGCCGCTGGACGGGCGCGTGGAGGCGGTGCGAGCCGCCGTGGAGCGGCTGCCGGAGAAGCTGCGGCTGGTGGTGGTGCTGGGCGTGTACGAGGGGTTCGATTACGAAACGATCGCGCGGGTGGCGGGGATTCCCGTTGGCACGGTGAAATCCCGCATGTTCCTGGCTACGCAACGGCTGAAGGAGTGGCTGAATAATGACAACGCCTCAGAGTCCATGCCCTGAAAAGGGAACGCCCCTGGCCTATGCCCAGGGCGCGTTGAAGCCCGGGGCCGCCGCCGCCTTCGAGCGGCATGCCGCGGCCTGTGCGGCTTGCCGGGAAGAGGCGCGGACAGACGCGGCCCTGATGGCCCGCCTGAAAGAATGGCCCGACCGGGCCCCGGCGCGCGACCTCGTGGGCCCTGTTTTGAGTCAGGTGGCCCGGAAGCCCGCCTCCCCCTGGCTCCGGTTCGGCCCGGCCGCGTGCGCGGCGGCGGCCGTTCTTCTCCTGCTGGCGGGCGGATTCGAATGGTGGACCCGCCACGATCCGCGCCGGCTCGCCATCCGGCAGGCCTCGCAGTGGCTGGTGACGGCCCAGCGGCCCGACGGAAGCTGGGCGGGCGGCGGGAAGGCGGGCGAGCCGTACGATCCCGCCCTGACTGGCCTGGGCCTGCTGGCGGCCCTGGATCTTCCGCAACAGACGGCGCTTCGCGCGGCTAGCGACAAGGCGGCCGGCTGGCTCATGCGGAATCAGTCCTCCGAGGGCCGGCTGGGGCCGGTCTTTTCAGGCAGTCCGTACAATCAGGGCATCGCCACGCTGGCGCTGTTGAAGTGGTGTTCCGGAAAGCCCGGCGCCCCGTTGCCGCCCGGGGCGGAGCGGGCGGTTCGGCTGATTGTGGAAAGCCAGCACAGTTCCGGCGGGTGGGGGTATGGGGAGGG
>CAIKKV010000133.1 GCA_903828035.1 uncultured bacterium | reverse complement strand
GCGCTTTGCCTCCCCCGACACCGTGCTGGCCGATGTTCGAGGGGCGGCCGTCCGGACGCTCAAGCTGTGCATGGGTGATCACTACTTTGACTGCCCCTGGCGGGAGCAAAGCCTCTACTCATACGATAGCCGCAACCAGGCGTTATACGGCTATTATGCGTTTGGCGAATATGCCTTTCCCCGCCAGTCGTTCCGGCTCCTGGGGTGGGGCAGGCGCGACGACGGCCTGCTGGAGCTGTGCGCTCCTGCGCGGGTTCCGGTGAATATCCCGATCTTCTCCCTGGCCTGGATTGGCGAATTGCACGAGCATTTCCTTTTCAGCGGCGACAACACCCTCTGCCGTGAGTTCCGTCCGACCATCAAGGCCATCCTTGACGCGTTCCTGTCGCGCCACGATCCCGAGACCGGGCTTTATACCCTTTTTGAGGGCAAGGAGTATTGGACGTTTTACGAGTGGATCAACGGGCTTGATAACAGGCCGCGTGATCCGGTTACCGGCAAAAGCGCGTTCCGGCTCGACCTTCCCCACAATCTCTATCTTCTGGACGCCCTGGAGTCCTATGCCGCCATACTCGACATGGACAAGGAACCGGGCGCGGCAGGGCAGTGGCGGCGCTCGGCCGCTGAATTGCGGAGGCGTGTCCATCGGGTGTTCTGGGATCCGAAGCGGAAGGTCTACGCCTCGTTTGCGGATCGCCGCCGGCGGTGGCACTATGCGGCAGGCGTTCAGGCCCTGGCCATTTGCAACCGGCTCGGCACGCCGGCTATCCGACGTTCCTTGCAGACGCGAATGCTCGGCGATCCGTCCTTGGTTCACATGACTCTTCAAGTGCTCGGGTGGGGGTGCCAGGCCTTGCTCGGCGCGTCACCCCGTGATCAGGCCGCCTTGCTTGACCGCGTTCGCGGCACGTTTGGGGAGATGCTTCGGCAGGGAGCCACTTCGCTCTGGGAAATCGACCGGATTTACCACGATGATTTTGCGATCGCCGGAAGCCTGTGCCACGCCTGGTCTTCTGTGCCGGTCTGGGTGACACAGGCCTATATACTCGGCGTGCGCCCCCTGGCGTCGGGGTTCAAGCGTTTTACGGTCAATCCCCATCCCTGCGGACTGCCCTCGGCATCCGGGTCCATTCCGACGCCCCACGGGGCGATCCACGTGAAGTGGGAGTGCGGACGGACCGGCAGCTGGATTGACGTGCGTGCGCCCCGGGCGCTGGAAGCGGTGATCCAGCCCGCTCCTGGTTTTTCAAAACCGGTGCGGATCACCCATAACGGCCGTACCATCTAATTCCCCTGGCCATAGGTGGCGTTGGGCCCGTGCTTTCGCATGTAGTGTTTGCGAATCACATAGTCCGGGGGCGGCTCCGCCTTGGGGTTCAGGCTCAAGGTGCCAAGCGCCATGCGGGCCACCTCCTCCAGGATGAGGCTGTGGTGAACCGAATCCATGGCGTTCTTTCCCCAGGCGAACGGGGCATGTCCGCAGACCAGCACCGCGGGCACCGAGGCGGGATCCAACGACTTGAACCGCTCCACGATGACGAAGCCGGTGTTGCCTTCGTAGTCGGCGTTGACTTCGCCCGCGCTGAGCAACCGGGTCACGGGCACCTCGCCATGAAAGGTGTCGGCATGCGTTGTGCCCAGGCACGGAATGGCCCGGGCCGCCTGGGCGAACATGGTGGCATGGGCGCTGTGCGTGTGGGTGATGCCGCCGATCCCGGCAAAGGCCTTGTAGAGGACCCGGTGAGTGGGGGTGTCGGAGGAAGGCCGCAGTGAGCCTTCCACCGTCCGCCCGTCCTCCAGGCTCACCACCACCATGTCGGCGGGCGTGAGGCGCTCATAGGGGACCCCGCTGGGCTTGATGACGAACACGCCCTTGTCGCGATCCACCGCGCTCGTGTTACCCCAGGTTAAGGTCACCAGTTTCAGGCGCGCCAATTCCAGGTTGGCCTCGCACACCGCCGCCTTGAGATCCTCAAGCATAATGACCTTTCAGGGCCGGTTAGCCCTTGCGCTGCGCTTCGCGGATAGCAATCAGGTCCTTCATCACGTTTTGCAGGCAGCCGCAATCGGGCGTCACGCCGAAGGAATCGTGCAGCCGCCGGTACAGCGCGTAAAGCTTGGCGTAGACCGCGTGATTCGCGGGAATTGGCTTGTAGACGTGCTCGCGCACGCCGCACATGGCGGACTGGGCCTGCTCCACGCTCTTGAAGCCGCTGGCTTCCGGACCCGCGGCCACGGCGCCAAAGATCGCGGCGCCCAGCGCGCAGGTTTGGTCGCTGCGGGAGACCTTCATGGGCCGGCCGGTGACATCGGCGTAGATCTGCATCAGGAACGGGCTCTTGCCGGCCAGGCCGCCGCAGTTGACGATTTCGCGGACTGGAACCTTGTGCTCCTCGATCCGCTTGATGATCGTCAGCGCGCCAAAGGCGGTCGCTTCGACGAGTGCCCGGTAGATCTCATGCGCCTCGGTGTGCAAGGTCTGGCCGACCAGGAGCCCGCTCAGCCGGACGTCCACGAGGATGGTCCGGTTGCCGTTGTTCCAGTCGAGCGCCAGGAGGCCATGCTCGCCGGCTTTCTGCTTGGACGCCAGCTCTTCCATCTTCCGGTACTTCTCGCCCGGCGTTTTGCCATAGGTGTCCGGCACCAGATGATTGACGAACCACAGGAAAATATCGCCCACGGCCGATTGGCCGGCTTCGATGCCGTACGCGTCCGGCATGATGGACCCCTTGACGATGCCGCAGACGCCGGGGATGTCGGCCAGCTTCCGGTTGGCGGGCCAGACCATCATATCGCAGGTGCTGGTGCCGAGAATCTTGACCAGCGTGCCGGGCTTGATGCCGGAGCCGACGCCGCCCATGTGCGCATCGAAGGCGCCGGCGGCAATCGCGATGCCCGGCTTGAGCCCGAGCTTCGCGGCCCACTCCGGGCTTAGCCGGCCGGCCAGCCGGTCGGACGGAACGGCTTTCTCGAACAGGCGGTCGCGCAGCGCGGCCAGATCGGGATCGAGCGCCGCGAGGAACTTCTTGTCCGGCAGGCCGCCCCAGTCCTCGCAGTACATGGCCTTGTGCCCGGCGGCGCAGACGCCGCGGACCAGGTGACCGGGCCGGGTATCGCCCGCCAGGACGGCGGGGATCCAGTCGCAGATTTCCACGAAGCTGTGCGCGGCCTTGAAGACCGCCGGATCCTCTTTCTTGCAGTGGAGGACCTTGCTCCAGAACCACTCGGACGAATAGGTGCCGCCACACTTGGCCAGGTACTGCGGGCGCAGCTTGCGCGCCTTCTCCGTGATGGCCGCCGCCTCGGCGTAGGAGGTGTGGTCCTTCCAAAGCCACGCCATGGCCGCGGGCCGGTTCCTGAACCGACTGGTCATGCTGAGCGGGGTGCCCTCGCGATCCACGGGGATGGGAGTGCTGCCGGTCGTATCCACGCCGATGCCGACAATGGCGGCCGGATCGAAGGTGCGGTCGGATTTTTTAGCCTGGGCGATCGCCTTCTTCGTGATGGCGATGAAGCCGTCGATGTAGTCCTGCGGATTCTGCCGGGCCACATTCGGATCCCGCCGGTCGATGACGACGCCGGCCTCGCCGGTCGGGTAGGGGAACACGGCGCCGGCCACTTCGCGGCCGTCGGCCAGATCGACGATCAGGCTGCGGCAGGAATTGGTCCCGTAGTCCAAACCGAGTGCATACCGTTTCTGTTTTGCCATGACGGTCAGCTCCTATCTGTGTTTACGCGAAGGGGTTTTCAGTGGGATACAGGTTGCCCGCCGCCCGCGGGGCGGAAATATCCTCAACGCCCAGCATGCGGAGCGCGTCAAAGAGCGTGCGCCCGACCTGCTTGAAGGCGATGGCCGCATGGTGCGGGAATTGCTTCTCGATCAGCACATACCGGTAGAACCGGGCGAACCCGGGCATGCCGAACACGCCGATTCCGCCAAAGGAGGCCGGATCGGCGTCCAGGATGTGGCCCTCGGAGATGTAGGACTGGAGATGGCAGTCCGCCGTGCTCTGGAGCCGGTAGACCGTTGACGGGCCGGGCTTCAAGGTGCCCTCGAGCGT
>CAIKKV010000132.1 GCA_903828035.1 uncultured bacterium | reverse complement strand
CGGGCGCAGTTCAGCCACGTCATCGACGTCGCGCCGACCGTTCTCGAGGCGGCGGGAATTCCCCAACCGGTCTCGGTGGAGGGGATACAACAGGACCCGATCGAGGGAACCAGCATGCTCTACGCCTTCAATGACGCCAAGGCGGCGGAGCAGCATGAGACGCAGTATTTCGAGATGTTCGGCAACCGCGGCATCTACCACAAGGGCTGGACCGCGGTGACGAAACACCGGACGCCGTGGGCGCCCCTGGATACGAAACCGCCGGCCTTCGACGACGACGTCTGGGAACTCTACGACACCACCAAGGACTGGAGCCAGGCCAAGGACCTGTCCAAGGAGAATCCCGCGAAATTGCACGAACTGCAGAGCCTCTGGCTGATCGAGGCCACGCGCTACAAAGTGCTGCCGCTGGACGACCGGATGATGGAAAAGATGAATCCGGATACCGCTGGCCGGCCAGTCCTGATCAAGGGGAAGAACCAGATGCTCTTCAGCGGCATGGGCCGCCTGTCGGAGAACTGCGTCCTCAACCTCAAGAACAAGTCGCATTCCGTTACCGCCGAAATCGTGGTGCCGGAGAAGGGGGCCGAGGGAGTCATCATCGCCCAGGGCGCCAACATTGGCGGCTGGAGCCTCTACGCCAAGGACGGCAAGCTCAAGTACTGCTACAACTGGGGCGGCCTCAAGCACTTCATCGTCGGCTCCGAGCAGGCCATCCCGGCGGGCCAGCACCAGGTGCGCATGGAGTTCGCCTACGCGGGCGGAGGCCTGGGCAAGGGCGGCAAGACGACGCTCTTCATCGACGGCAAGAAGGCCGGCGAGGGTGACATCGGGGCCACGTTGGCGATCGTTTTCTCCGCGGACGACGGGTGCGATGTGGGGGAGGATACCGGTGCGCCGGTCTCCCCGGAATACGGCTCGCAGGCCAACGCCTTCAACGGCGAGATCAAGGGCGTACTGCTCTCGATCGCCGAGGATCCGGGCATGGCGGATCATCGGGTCAAGCCGGAGGATGCCATCCGCGTCGCGCTGGCGCGTCAATAGAGAAAGGGCGAATGATGCGCGGGAGCCCGGCAGATTTTCCGATTCTCGGCTGGCTGAGGGGGTACCCCCCGGCCTGGCTGCGGTTGGATTTGATTGCCGGGCTGACGGCGGCGGCCGTGGTGATTCCCAAAGCGATGGCGTGTGCCGTTATTGCAGGGTTGCCCATTGAGACCGGGCTGTATACCGCGCTGGCTGCCTTGGCTGTGTATCCGCTGTTCGGCTCCTCTCGCGTCCTGAGCGTCACCACCACCTCGACCATCGCCCTGATGACCGCGGCGGCCGTAGTCGCGGTGAATGAGGGCGCTTCGGCCGCCAATCCCCTCGCGGTGGCGGCCACTCTGGCGCTCCTGGTGGGCGTGTTTCTGATCCTGGCTCGGATTCTCCGTCTGGGCTTTCTGGCTAATTTCATCTCGAAGCCGGTTCTGGTGGGGTTTGAGGCGGGTATTGGCGTGGTCATCGCCGTGAGCCAGCTGAAGGCGGTGCTGGGGATTCATCTGACGGGCAAGACGACTCTCGGCATTCTGCTGGAACTGCCAGGCCAGTT
>CAIKKV010000131.1 GCA_903828035.1 uncultured bacterium | reverse complement strand
TGAGCTGCATGCCCAGTTCGCGATGCGCATTCTCGCGGCCGCGGAAGTAGAGGGACGCCTTGACCTTGTGCCCCTTCTCGAAAAAGCCCTTGATGTGGTTGACCTTGGTCTCGAAGTCGTGATCGGCCACGTTCGAGTGGAACTTGCATTCCTTGAGGGCGGAGGAAGCCTGATGCTTCTTGGCATCCTTCTCCTTCCGCTTCTGCTCGTACACGAACTTGCCGAAGTCCATGATCTTGCAGACCGGCGGATCCACGTTGGGCGAAATCTCAACCAGATCGAGCCCCTGCTCGCGGGCGGCAGTACGGGCCTGGTTCGTGGGAATGATCCCGATCATATTCCCGTCGGCGGCGATACAACGGATGCGGGGAACCCTGATCTTCTCATTGACTCGAATCAGTTGCGGACGAATAACCTACCTCCTCTGCTTCGGAGCGCCCTCGGGCTGCCCCTCCTGACACTCTGTTTCAGTCCCGGCTCCCCGGCGCGCCTGCTCCTCGCTCAGCTTCGCCAGGAAAGCCTCCACCTCCATCGCCCCCAGGTCGCCCTTCGACCGGCTCCGCACGGCCACCTTGTTCTGCTCGACCTCGCGGCCTCCCAGCACGGCCATGTACGGAACCTTGTCGACCTGCGCCTCGCGGATCTTCGCTCCCAGCTTGTCGGACCCGCCGTTGACGCTCACCCGGAAGCCGGCCTGCCGTAGCGTTTCGGCCAGGGCCTCGGCGGCCGGAATCTGCTTGTCGGTCAGGGGCAGCACGCGCACCTGCTCCGGCGCCAGCCACAGGGGGAAGGCTCCGGCATAGTGCTCGATCAGCACGCCGAAGAAGCGCTCCAGGCTGCCCAGCAGGGCCCGGTGGATCATGTACGGCCGGTGCTCCTGCCCGTCCGACCCGGTGTAAACCAGGTCAAAGCGCTCGGGCAGGTTGAAGTCGAATTGAATGGTGCTCATCTGCCACTCGCGGCCGATGGCGTCCTTGACCTTGAGGTCGATCTTGGGCCCGTAGAAAGCGCCGCCGCCGGCATCGACCTTGTAGGTCATGCCCTCGGCCTTGAGGGCGTTTTCGAGCGACAGGGTGGCCTGGTCCCACCGGGCCGTCTCGCCCACCGACTTGGCCGGCTGGGTGGAGAGGTAGGCGGTGATGGAGGAGAACCCGAACGCCTTCCACATGGAGAGGGCGAAGCGGACCGTCCGGGCGATCTCGCCCTCGACCTGCTCGGGCGTGCAGAAGATATGCGCGTCGTCCTGGGTGAAGCCGCGAACGCGCAGCAGCCCGTGCAGGGCGCCGCTGTCCTCGTAGCGATAGACGGTGCCCAGCTCGGCCCAGCGCAGGGGCAGGTCGCGGTAGGAGCGCTTGCGGCTCTTGAAGATCTGGATCTGGAAGGGGCAGTTCATCGGCTTGACGTAATAGGCCGTCTCGTCGATGATCATCGGCGAGTACATGTTGGCCTTGTAGAAGTCCAGGTGGCCGGAGGTCTTCCACAGGCCCGCCTGGCCGATGTGCGGGGTATAAAGCAGCTCGTACCCGCCCTTGAAATGCTCCTGCTTCCAGAAATCCTCGATGATCGAGCGGATCCGGGCGCCCTTGGGGTGCCAGTGGATCAGCCCCGGGCCCACGTCGTCCTGCACGCTGTAGAGGTCCAGCTCCTTGCCCAGCTTGCGGTGGTCGCGCTTCTGCGCCTCCTCGAGCTGGTGCAGGAAGGCGGCGAGGGCCTCGCTCGACTCGCGGGCGATGCCCGAGAGGCGCTGCAGCATGGGGTTCTTCTCGGTGCCGCGGTAGTAGGAGCCCGCCACGGTCATGAGCTTGAAGGCCTTGACGCTGCCCGTGCTCCTGACGTGGGGCCCCCGGCAGAGATCGATGAATTCGCCGCACTTGAAGAGGGTAATGGTCTCGCCCTCGGGAATATCGGCCAGGCGCTCCAGCTTGAAGCGGGTCTGGCCGGCGGCCTTGAGCATCTCGGCGGCCTGGGCGCGGGTGACCTCGAGGCGCTCGAACGGCAGGTCGGCGGCCACGAGGCGGGCCATCTCGGACTCGATTTCGGGAAAATCATCGGGGGTCAGCTTGCGGGGCATGTCGACATCGTAGTAGAAACCGGTGTCGGTGGCGGGCCCGATATCGAGCTGAATGCCCTTGTAAAGGCGGAAAAGGGCGGCCGCCAGCACGTGCGCGGCGCTATGACGCAAAACTTCCTGATCCTGTTCCAAAAGAGTCTCCTCGCAGCCAGCCCGGGGACGGCATGCCACCCTGTTCTGTTAAGCTGACTTAGCATAGTG
>CAIKKV010000130.1 GCA_903828035.1 uncultured bacterium | reverse complement strand
GCCCTTGGCCAGGCCTTCGAGGCGAAGCAGCTCGGAGGTGATTTCAACGCCGTCCGCAAAACGCTCCAGAAGCCCCACGTTGACGCCGACCAGCGTCAGCGGGTTCGGCTTGTGGAAGCCGCGCTTCGGGATGCGGCGGATCAGCTTCATCTGGCCGCCCTCGAAGCCCGGCTTATGCTTGTGGCCCGACCGCGCCATCTGGCCCTTGTGGCCGGCGGTGCTGGTCTTGCCCATTCCGGAGCCCATGCCGCGGCCCACGCGCCTGCGGGGCCGGCGGGAGCCCGCCGTATTCTTCATCTCATGCAGCTTCATTGTGCGATCCCCGCTTCCTGGGTGACAGTCGCCTTGCGTTTCAGGTTGCGCATGCCCATCACCTCGTCGGCCGAGCGCAACTGCTCCAGCGCGTCAACAGCGGCCTTCACGGCGTTCAGCTTGTTGCCGCTGCCAAAGGACTTCGCCAGAATGTCGCGGATGCCGGAGAGTTCGATGACCGCCCGAACGCCGCCGCCGGCGATCACGCCGGTGCCGGGGGACGCGGGGCGCAGCAGGACTCGCCCGCCGTCGCACTGGCCCGTCACCTCGTGCGGAATCGTCGTGTCGCGCATCGTGATGCGGAACATGTGTTTCCGGGCGGTCTCGCCGCCCTTACGAATCGCGTCCGCCACTTCGTTCGCCTTGCCGAACCCGTAGCCGACACTACCCCGGCGGTCGCCCACGACCACCACGGCGCTGAAACTGAATCGCCGGCCGCCCTTGACCACCTTTGCGCAGCGGTTGATGAAGACCACCCGCTCTTCGCATTCGGCCTGGGCATCGCCCCGCTCGTTGCTCTTAAATCCCGTGTCCGCTGTCATCGTGTCACTCGCTCCTTCGCACTAAAATTGGAGACCGGCTTCGCGCGCCGCATCGGCCAGCGCCTTGATCCGCCCGTGATACTTGAAGCCGCCGCGATCGAACACGACCGCGGCAATCCCCTTGGCCTTGGCCGCCTCGGCCGCCAGCGTTCCGGTTTCCTTGGCCACGGCCACGTTCACCGTCTTCTTGTCCGCGGGAGACACGGCCGACGCCAGCGTGCGGCCTTCCCCGTCGTCAATGAACTGAACGTAGATCCGGCAGTTGGAGATCATGACGGACATCCGGGGCTTCGCCGCCGTGCCCGCCAGCTTCCGGCGGATTCGCACATGCCGCTGCGTGCGGCTTGCTTTACGAGAAATGGATTTCATATTAGGCCACCGTCTTTCCGGCCTTGCGGCGCACGTATTCGTTGACGTAACGAATACCCTTGCCCTTGTACGGCTCGGGTTTGTAGAAGTCGCGGATGCGGGCCGCCACCTCGCCAACGAGCTGCTTGTGCGCGCCGCTGACCATGATCTTGCTGTCCTTCACCGCGATCAGGATGCCGGCCGGCGCCGTGAACACGATCGGGTGGGAATACCCGATGATGAGCGTCAGCTTGGCCCCCTGGACGGCAGCCTTGAAGCCGACGCCCTGCAGTTCGAGCTCGCGGGAGTAGCCCGCGGTCACCCCGATGACCATGTTGGAAATCTGCGTGCGAGACAGCCCGTGCAGGCTCGCGGTATCGGGGTTGTCACCCGGATTCTCGACCGCCACCACGGCGCCGTTGACGCGGGCCGTAATCGGGGCGGGCACGACGAAGGCGAGTTCGCCCTTCGGTCCCTTGACCTTGACCTCGGCCCCCGCGACGGTGACCGTCACGCCCGCCGGAATCGGGACCGGTTGCTTTCCAATTCTAGACATGTTCGCTTCCTTCTTTCGCCCGGACCGGCGGATCGGCTTGGTACGACCCGCCCCGGTGGCTTACCACACCATGCACAACAGTTCGCCGCCGACCTTCGACTTACGGGCCTCGCGGTCCGTGAGGATGCCGGAGGACGTGGTCAAGATCGCAATGCCGAGGCCGCCCAGCACCCGGGGCACATCCGAGGCGGCGACGTAGCGCCGCAGCCCGGGTGTGCTCACGCGCCGGAGCCCCGTGATGCAGGGCTTTTTGCCGTGATAATATTTCAGGGACACCGTGATCGTCTTCTTGGCGTCGGCGCCTTCCTCGACGTACTCCTCGATGTAGCCTTCCCGCTTCAGAACGCGGGCAATCTCGGCCTTCATCTTGGAGTGATTCATCTCGACCGTCTTCAGCCCGGCGCTATGGCCGTTCCGAATTCGGGTCAGCATATCAGCTATAGGATCGCTCTGCATATCATTCCACCTTACCAGCTCGCCTTGACCACACCGGGAATCTGGCCGTTGGAAGCCAGTTCACGAAAACAAATACGGCAGACTTGAAACTTCCGGATGAAGCCATGCCTGCGGCCGCAGCGCTTGCAGCGGTTGTAGGCTCGGGAACTGAACTTCGGCGGACGGGCCGCCTTGATCTCTAGACATATCTTAGCCAACGCCTGTCCCCCTTATGCTTGCTTGTCTGAAGCGGTTGCGGCGAACGGCATGCCCAGCATGGCCAACAGCTGCTTGCAGTGCTCGTCCGTCTTCGCCGTCGTCACGATCGTAATGTTCATGCCCTGGACCGTCTTCACGCTGTCGGGATCGATTTCCGGGAAGATCGTCTGCTCGGTCAGGCCCATGTTGTAGTTGCCGCGGCCGTCAAACCCCTTGGCCGGCACGCCGCGGAAATCGCGGATGCGCGGCAGGGTCAGATGCACCAGGCGCTCCAGGAAATCGTACATCCGGGGGCCCCGCAACGTGACCTTCGCGCCCACGTTCATGCCCTCGCGGACCTTGAAGTTGGAGATGCTCTTGCGCGACTTCGTGACGACGGGCCTCTGCCCGCTGATCACCGCCAGCTCCTGGGTCAGGACTTTCATCACGTCCTTGTCCATCGCCGCATCGAAGCCCATGTTGAGGATAATCTTCTCCATGCGCGGCACCTGCATGCGGTTCGCCAGGGCGAGCCGCTTCTGGAGCTCCGGCACGATCTTGTTCTTATATGTCTCTTTCAGCAGCATAATTCCCCAATCCCTGGCTACGCGTCGAACGCGTGGCCGCATTGCTTGCACTTCCGGACGCGGGCCCCGTCGACGCGGCTGATGGTCACCCGCACGCCTTTTTTGCAGTCCGGGCAGAACAGCATGAGCTTGCTGACACCCATGGGCATCTCCTTTTCGATGATGCCTCCCTTGGGGTTGTCCTGGCTCTTCTTCATGTGGCGCTTCATCAGGTTGAAGCCTTCCACAATGGCCCGGCCCTTCGCCGGAAACATCTGGATGATCTTGCCGGTCTGCGGCTTGCCCGCCTTGTCCGCCACGGCATTCTTCCCGCTGGTCGCCACCACGACATCATTTTTCCTGATCTTCATGGCTAAACCACCTCCGGTGCCAGCGAAATAATCTTCATGAAATTCTTTTCGCGCAACTCCCTCGCCACGGGGCCGAAAATACGGGTCCCCAGCGGCTCGAGCTTGTCGTTCACCAGCACGCAGGCGTTCGTGTCGAACCGCAGGGCGGTGCCGTCGGCGCGACGGATCGCCTTCTTCGTCCGCACGATGATGGCCTTGGAGGTCGACCCCTTTTTCACCATGCCGCCCGGCTGGGCTTCCTTGACGGAGACGCGGATGACTTCGCCGACCCGCGCGTAGGACTTTCGCTGTCCGTACACCCGGTAGCACTGCACGCGGCGCGCCCCGGTGTTGTCCGCCACTTCAAGATTACTCTGTTCCTGAATCATCGAATTCGCCCCTTAATCGCGCGGGTTTTTGTCCACCACCGCCACCAGGCGCCAGCGCTTCAGTTTGCTGAGGGGGCGGGTTTCCGAAATTCGGACCGTGTCCCCGACCTTGGCGTCGCCTTTTTCGTCATGCGCGTAGAACCGCTTCTGCTCCCGGACGACCTTGCCGTACACCGGATGCGGCCAGCGGCGCTCCACCTCGACGACGAGGGTCTTCGCCATTTTGTTGCTCACAACGCGACCGACGCGTTCCTTGCGCACTGCTCTGTTAGTTGAATCTTCAGCCATGCTTGTTTCCTCGGATTACGCCTTCGGCTCCTGGTTCATCAATGTCTTGATCCGGGCCATCTCCCGGCGCAGCGTCCGCAACCGCAACGGCTGCTCGATCTGGCCCGACGATTTCCGGAGCCGCAGGTTGAAAAGCTCGCGATCCGTCTCCGCCAGCTTGGCCCCCAGTTCCTCTTTCGACATCTCGCGCAATTGCTTGGTCTTCATCGCTATCCTTACCCTTTTCTCAGCCGTGACGGGTCACGAACTTCGTGCGGAGCGGCAGCTTGGCGGCAGCCAGGCGCAACGCCTCCTTGGCCAGCGGCTCCGGCACGCCGTCCAGTTCGAACAACACCATCCCGGGGCGGACCACCGACACCCAGTATTCCGGCGCGCCCTTGCCCTTGCCCTGGCGGGTTTCGAGCGGCTTCTTTGTCACCGGTTTATCCGGAAAAATCCGGACCCACACTTTGCCCTTACGCTTCATATGGCGATTCATCGCCACGCGGCAGGCTTCGATCACGACGCCGCGCACCCAGGTGCGCTCCAGCGCCTTTAACCCGTACTCTCCAAAGGCCAGTGTGCTTCCCGCATAGGCGATCCCGGCGCGATTGCCGCGCTGGACCTTGCGGAACTTCACCCGTTTAGGCATAAGCGCCATGGCTCTTCCCCTTCGATTCCTTGTCCGCGTCGACTTTCGGACGGCAGATCCAGACCTTCACGCCAATCGCGCCGGCCGTCGTCCGTGCCTCGGTGAACCCGTACTCAATGTTCGCCCGCAGGGTATGCAGGGGCACACGCCCCTCCTTGTACCATTCGCTGCGAGAAAGCTCGGAGCCGCCCAAGCGGCCCGAGACCCTGATCTTGATCCCGTCCACGCCCAGGTCCATCGCCATCTTGATGGCCCTCTTCAGGGCCCGGCGGAACGATACCCGGCGCTCCAGCTGAAGGGCGATATTCTCGGCCACCAGCTGGGCGTTCGCGTCCGGATTGCGGACCTCGCGGATCTCGATGTAAAAATCCTTGCCGGTCTGCTTGGAAAGGTCGGTGCGAATCACTTCCAGGTCCGACCCCTTCCGGCCGATCACCACGCCGGGACGGGCTGTGAAGATCGTCACGCGCACACGGTTCGCGTAGCGCTCGATCAGGATCTCAGCAACCGCCGCCTCTTTCAGGCGAGTCTTGATGACCTTCCGGATCTCCTCATCCTCGATGAGAAGGGGACCGAACGCCTTCTTGCTCGCAAACCACCGCGACCGCCATTCCTTGGTCACGGAGATGCGCAGCCCAATTGGATTTACCTTCTGGCCCAATGTCTTGCTCCTTTCAAACCACCGGAACTAGGCTCCGGCGTTTCCATCCGTCAACGTAATCTTGATGTGGCTCGTGCGCTTCCGGATCGGGCTCGCCGATCCGCGCGACCGCGCCCAGAAGCGACGGAACGTCGGCCCCGGCGTCACCACCGCTTCCTTCACCTTCAAATCCTCGGCCGCCAGATTGGCGTTGTGCTCGGCGTTCGCCATCGCCGACCTCAGGGTTTTTCCGATCAGCTTCGCGGCCTTCCGCGGGCTGAACGACGTCACCTTCAAGGCTTCCTCAACCGGAAGCCCTTGGATCGCCTTCGCCAGGTCCATCGCCTTCGACGGCGCGATTCGAACATATTTCGACAGCGCTGTGACTTGCATAAATCAGCTTTTCCTACTCTCCATCCGTCACCACGACCAGCCTGTCGCCCGGCCCCGGATAGGGAGACCCCGGCAACACTTCCTCAATCACCGCGCCGGCCACCCGGCGCCGCACATCCACCACCCGGACCCTCGCCAGCGACTTCGAGCCCCGCACGGCCATCAGCACCATGCCCGCCCTTACTCCCTGCCGCGCCCCGGCATCCATCACCACCAGGCCGAGGTCCCGATTCGCCTCCAGCACCCGGACACCGCTCTCCGGCAGCGCCGCCGCCGGCATCGCCTCCAGCACCCGCCCGTCCAGGCGGGCCTTCAAGGCATCGGCCTCGCTCCGGGCCGCTGCCAGGGCTGCCGACAAAATCCGGACCTGCCGCTCCAGCAACCCGTCCCCGGTTTCACCCGGTTCTCCAGCCGCCCACGCCACCGTGGATCCGGCCAGAATCAGCGCCAGAACGGTCGACCCCCATGAGAGCCAAGTATTCTGCACAACAACCGCCCTCGCGTCAACCGCGATCTTGCGGTTTCAGGTTATTTCGCCACGGTCTTGTCCGTATGCGTGCCGTGCTTACGGAAGATACGGGTCGGCGCAAACTCGCCCAACCGGTGGCCCACCATGTTTTCAGTAATGTACACCGAGATGTGCTGCTTGCCATTGTGCACGGCGAAGGTGTGCCCGATGAAATCCGGGATCACCATCGACCGCCGCGACCAGGTCTTGATCGCGCGCTTCTCGTTGTTCTTGTTCAGCCGCTCGACTTTCTTCAAGAGGCAGTCGTCGACAAACGGACCCTTTTTAAGAGAGCGTCCCATAGTTTATTTCTTTCTCCGGCTGACGATGAACTTCTCCGACGTCTTGCGTTTGTGCCGGGTCTTCTTGCCCTTCGTGAGCTGACCCCACGGCGTCACCGGGTGACCGCCGCCTGACGTACGGCCTTCGCCGCCGCCCATCGGATGGTCGACCGGATTCATGGCCACGCCGCGAACGGTAGGCCGGACGCCCAGCCAGCGCTTGCGGCCCGCCTTGCCCGACTTGATATTCTCATGGTCGGTGTTGCCGACCTGGCCGATGGTCGCCATGCAGGTGAGCTTGATGCGCCGCGCCTCGCCCGAAGGCATCTGGACCACGGCGTACTGTTCCTCTTTCGACATGATCGACGCGACCGCGCCGGCCGTGCGCACCATCTGCGCGCCCTTGCCGGGGCGCAGCTCGACGTTGTGCATCGGGATCCCCAGGGGGATCTTGGCCAGGGGCAGCGTGTTGCCCAGGGTCGGCTCGGCCTCGGGGCCGGACATGACCGAGGCGCCCACCAGCAGCCCGGCCGGGCAGATGATGTAGCGCTTCTCGCCATCCGCGTAGACGAGCAGCGCGAGCCGCGCCGAGCGGTTCGGATCGTACTCAACGGCCGAAACCTTGGCCGGAATACCATGCTTGTCCCGCTTGAAATCGATCAGGCGGTATTGCTGCTTGTGCCCGCCGCCCTGGTGACGGACCGTGATCCGCCCCATGTTATTGCGGCCGCCCGCCTTCTTCTGCGATTCCAACAACGCGCGTTCCGGCCGCTTATTCTTCGTGAGCTCGTCAAACGCGCTCAGGACCATAAAGCGGCGGCTCTTCGTTGTCGGCTTAAAGCTTTTCAGAGCCATAACTTACCCCACTCCTCGCTCAACCAAGG
>CAIKKV010000129.1 GCA_903828035.1 uncultured bacterium | reverse complement strand
TACACCTCGGTCTTGCCGCTTCCGGTCACGCCGTGCAGGAGCACGACGGGCGGGTCCTGCCGCTCGATCGAGGCGACGATCAGCTCCAGGGCCTTGGCCTGCTGCTCCATGAGGGTCTGGGGCAGCGTTTTCAAAAACGTCCGGTATCCCACGGGGTTGCGGGGCACCTCGGCGTCGCGCACGGCCACCAGCCCCTTCTCCTTCAGCGCCGAAACGGCCGAGGCGGGGACGCCATGCCGCTCCAGGAGGTCGCGCAAAAAGAGGCCCGGCTCCTTTTCGAGCGCCTCCAGCGCCACCGCCTGCTGGGGCGCGCGCCGGCGCAGCGCCTCGCGATCCAGCTCCTTCACTTTCCCGGGGACAAGCTCGACGAAGCGGTTGCGCTTGAACGACTCGCCCGACCGGCGGATCACGCCCGGCAGCAGGGCCCGGACCGCAAGCTCAAAAGGGGAACAATAGTAGTCGGCCACCCAGCGGGCCAGGTCGATGAGGGGCTGGGAGAGCAGCGCCTTTTCGGACGAGAGCCCGAGGATGGCCTTGATGGTCCCGAAGGCGGACGTGTCCGCAAAGCCCACCACGAGGCCGGGAACCTCGCGCCGGCCGAAAGGCACGGTGACCTTGGAGCCCAGGCCGAGACGGCCCTTGAGCTCGGGGGGGATCGCGTAATCGAACTCGCGATCCGCCGCGATATCGACAATGACTCTGGCGATGGGGTGTGTCATAAAGCCAAAAGGCCTCCGCCCATCACGGACGAAGGCCTTTTGATAAGAGCGGCTTTCGCCGCTTACACGATTACTGCAGCCAGGTTCCGTCCGCAATAGCGGTCGCAGTTAAACTGTTCGAGCTGGCGTATTCCGAAAGCTTTCCAGAGAACCATCCCGCGTGACCGTCCCCGTACAGGATCGTCATGCCATCCTCGCCGTGATTGGCAGCGGTTCCGGAGGCAACGCCATCCTTGTCAGCCATCATCGGCTCAATGGTCGCGCTGAGCGTCGCCGTACCCGAGACGCTGGACGTAACGCACATATAGCTGGAAAACGTCGGCTTGGTCAAAAGCTCGGTAATCGTCTTGGGCGGCGTATCGGTCAAACTGCGGATAGCCGAGGGGCACATGAACATCTTGACGTTGCTGTCGCCGCCGATGTACTTCTTCAAATCGGTGATCTTTTTCGGCCGGGCTTCATCGTTATCAGCCGCGTACAGATTGAAGGCGAGCCCGATCTGCTTCAGGTTGTTCAGGCAGGTTGTGCGGCGGCCGCGTTCGCGAACCATCGACAGCGACGGCAAGAGCAATCCGGCCAGAATGCCGATAATCGCGATAACCACCAGTAGTTCGATCAACGTAAAGCCCAGTTTGAAAACCTTCTTCATGTTCATCAACGATCCTCCCCTTGCATTGTCCGTATTAGTGAACCCACAACTATTTAAAACTGTTTTAAAATTACACCTGTTTGGCGGAAGGGTCAAATATTTTCTTAAGATCTCACGCAATAAACATGCAATCGCCATAGCTGAAGAAGCGATACCGCTCGCGAACCGCCTCGGCGTAGGCATTCAGCACGTTTTCATGGCCGGCCAGGGTGCAGATCATGACCAGCAAGGTGGATTTGGGGAGATGGAAATTGGTCAGCATGCCATCCACACCCTTGAACCGATACGGCGGCCGGATGAAAATCCGCGTGCGCCCGCTTCCCGCATGCACCACGCCCTGCTCGTCCGTCACTGTTTCCAGCACCCGGGCGCTGGTCGTCCCCACGGCAATCAGGCGGCCCCCCGCCTGCCGGGCCCGGTTCAGCTGCTCCGCCACCGCGTCCGGCACCTCGTAGCGCTCGTCGTGCATCACATGGCCGTCGAGTGTTTCCGAGTCGATGGGCTTGAATGTTCCCATTCCCACATGAAGCGTCACTTTGGCGATCGAGACGCCTTTCGCCCGCAGGGTATCCAGCAGGTCCTGCGTCAGGTGAAGTCCGGCCGTCGGGGCCGCCACCGAGCCCGAGGCGCGGGCGTAAACCGTCTGATAGCGCTCCTTATCCGCGGCCTGGACGGCATCGCCCGGCGCCGGCGTTCCCCGGGGGCGGCGGATGTAGGGCGGCAGGGGCGGCAACCCCTCCGCCTCCAGCGCCTCCAGCAAGGGCCCTTCGCTGGAAAGCTTCAGGCGGGCTCGTCCGCCGGGTTCGCGCTGAATCAGCTCGCCCAGGATCCGGTCCCTTCCCAGCCTGAATCGCGCGCCCGGCTTCGGATGGCCCGCCGTCTTGAAGATGGCCAGCCACAGGCCGGGCCCCTCCTCCTCCAGCAGCAGCACCTCCACGCGGCCGCCGCTGCCCTCCTTGTTGCCGAAAAGCCGGGCGGGAATCACGCGCGTGTCGTTCAGCACCAGCGCGTCGCCCGGCCGGAGGAACCCGGGCAGGTCGCTCACGCCCTTATGCTGAACCGCGCCGGTCCGCCGGTCGAGCACCAGCATGCGGGCATCCTCCCGCCGGGGCGGCGGAGTCTGGGCGATCAACTCGGGCGGCAACGCGTAATCGAAGTCGGAAGTTAGCATGGGGGGCATTGTTGAAGCCGTCTTGGAATATGTCAAGCGGGTTCAGTGGCTGTCGGACGGGTCAGACATGTCTGACCGGTCTGACCCGCCTGACCGTAAACCCATCCTCGACAAAATCGGCGCCACCCTTTAGGCTGGTACCATGACGTCCGCATCCTCCATCCGGCGGCTCCTGCTGCTCCTGGCCCTGATCGTGGCGCTGACGGCCGCGGTCATGCGGGGGCTCACGTATATGCGGGAGCACCGCTTCGACCCCCTGATCCGCTCGGCCGCCGCCCGGAACGGGGTCGATCCCGCCCTGGTCTCCGCCGTCATCTGGCGGGAAAGCAACTATTTGCCAAACCGGACGGGAAAGGCCGGCGAAATGGGGCTCATGCAGATCCGCGAGCCGGCGGGCCGCGAATGGGCGCGGGCCTGCTCCATCGCCAACTTCCAGACGGATCACCTGTACAATCCCTGCACCAATATTGAAGCGGGAACCTGGTACCTCGCGCGGGCGCTGAAACGCTGGAGCAGCCGCGACCGGCCGGCTCCTTACGCGCTGGCCGAATACAATGCCGGCCTGACCCACGCCCGGCGCTGGGCGGCGCTGCCGGGAGCCGAAACGGCCCGGGGCTTCCAGGAGGCGGTCACCTTCCCCACCACCCGGGCCTACATCCGCGAGATCCTCAGCCGTTGTCAGACGGCGAATTGAACTGCAGGTCGTACAGGTTGCGGTAGACCCCGCCCTTCTCCAGCAATTCGGGATGCGTGCCCGACTCCACGATCCGGCCGGCATCCAGGACGAGGATCCGGTCGCAGTTCACAATGGTCGAAAGCCGGTGGGCGATCACGAAGACGGTCCGGCCCGTCATCAGCGCCTCCAGCGCCGACTGGACCTGGCGCTCGGAGGCGGTGTCGAGCGCGCTGGTCGCCTCGTCCAGGATCATGATGGG
>CAIKKV010000128.1 GCA_903828035.1 uncultured bacterium | reverse complement strand
CTTCCAGAATCGCGCGAACCCGGGCCAGCGTCGCCTCGTGAAGCATCTTTCCATGGCGGGAATTAGGCATCGGTTACTCCGGTTAATCCATTGCGACGAACGGGGCTTACTCTATCGGGCTTTCCTTTTGCCGTCAATTCTGTCAACATCTACCCCCATTGGCACATATTCATGTTCGGGTTTAAATTACGAATGGATATCCATGAAAAAGACCTTGTCCTCAAAAGAACGCGTGCTGACCGCCCTGCACCGGCAGGAGCCGGACCGCGTGCCCCTGAACTATGCGTCCAACCCGGTCATTGACGGAAACCTGAAATCCCATTTCGGGCTCGCGCCCGGTGACGACGACGGCTTGCTGAAAGCGCTGGGCGTGGACTTCCGGACGGCGTGGCCCCGCTACACCGGCCCCCGGTTGCACGCGGATGTCCCGGAGCGCGGCATCAAGGTGGACGACTGGGGCATCCATCGGCGCTGGGTGGAAAATCCCTCGGGAGGGTACTGGGACTACTGCGACTTCCCCCTGCGCGACGCAACGGAGGAAGACGTGGCGGCCTGGCCCATGCCGGATCCCGATCACTTCGATTACACGGGCATCGCCCAAGCCTGCCGGGAAAACAAGGAGTACTGCGTCTTTACCGGGGGGCCCGGAATCGGCGACATCATCAACAGCACCGGCATGCTTCGCGGCATGGAGCAGACCCTGGTCGACCTGATCACCGACGATCCGGCGGGCCTGCTGATTGCCCGGCGCCGGTGCGACATCTACCTGCGCGTCATGGAGCGAACCCTGGCGGCCGCCAAGGGGGGAATCGATCTGCTTTGGATGGGCGAAGACCTGGGCACCCAGATCGCCCCCATCATCAGCCTGGACCTGTACCGCAGGCATATCCGCCCCCTGCACCAGCAGTTCGTCGACCTGGCCTCCCGCTATCACGTTCCGGTCATGGTCCACACGTGCGGGGCGAGCAGCTGGGTTTACAACGACTTCATCGACATGGGCGTGACGGCCGTCGACACGCTCCAACCCGAGGCGGTGAATATGGATCCGGCCACCCTCAAGAAAGCCTTTGGAAGCCGCCTGGCCTTCCACGGCTGTATCTCCACCGCAGGCCCCCTGGCCACGGGCACGCCGGACGAGGTGCGGGCGATCTGCCGCCAAACGCTTGAGATCATGATGCCGGGCGGCGGCTACTGCATGGCGCCCACGCACCAGATCCAGGACAACACACCGGTCGAAAACGTGCTGGCCATGTTTGAAACCGGAAAACGGAATGGGCGATATGCCTAAGCGAACAATGTGGGCCACGACGGCGGGATTTGGCGCGATCCTGATGTGGAGCGCCACCGTGGCGCTGACGCGCAGCATTTCCGAGCAGTTCGGCCCCCTGGCAACCGGCTCCATCATTTTCACCTGCTCCGGGGCCCTGTCGCTCCTGGCTGGGCTGTTCCTACCCAAGCCGAGCCGTCAAAACGAAAAACAAACGCCTTTTAACAAACGGTACATCCTGGGCTGCGGGGGGCTGTTCCTTCTCTATACGCTTTCCTTCTTCCTGGCGATCGGCCTCGCCCGGGACCGTGCCCAGGCCATTGAACTGGCCCTCCTCAACTACCTCTGGCCGTCCCTGACAATCCTGTTTTCGCTGGCCGTCCTTCCGGTGCGCGCCACGTGGAGCTTGCTCCCGGGCCTGGCCCTCGCCTTCGGAGGAATCGTGCTGGTCATGATCCCCGCCGGGGACGCCAACTGGAAAACCTTCGCCGACCATCTTTGGGGCAATCCCGTGGCCTACGGCGCCGCCCTGACGGCCGGAGTCACGTGGGCGCTCTACTCGGTCTTAACCCGCCGAATGGCTCCCTCGGACGGCGGCGGGGCCCCCCTCTTCATGCTGATTTCGGGAATCGCGCTCGGCGCCCTTGCGCTGGCGAATGGCCTGTCCTGGAAAGCGGTAAGCCGGCAAACCTCGCTGGAGCTGGCCGCCCTGATCCTGTCCACGGCGGCCGCTTACGCCCTGTGGGATACAGCCATGCGCCGAGGCCGGGTCACGCGCGTGGCCGCCGCCTCCAACTTCACGCCCCTGCTCTCCACGCTGGTCAGTTGCGCGTATCTTGGAATCTTACCCGCCGCCCATGTCTGGGTCGGCAGCAGCGTCATTGCGGCCGGCTCCTTGATCAGCTGGAAATCGGTTTCGGAAAAGAAACCGCGTAAAAAGATTCCCTGACCCGCCGGGTTTCGCCGAAAAACAATTGATCGCGCTTCTGAAATAGATCATTCTTAACGGGTGCCCACTCGAGCAAGGGAGGGGGGGACATGAACGCATTATGGATGCTGGGCGGGTCGATTTTCGTTATCGCGCTGGGCGGTTGGTTCTATTCACGATTCCTCTCCCGAAGCTGGGGCGAGTCCGCTAAAACCACGCCGGCCGTCACACTCAATGACGGCCGCGATTACGTGCCCACCCCGACGCCCGTGGTCTTTGCCCACCACTTCGCCTCGATCGCCGGAGCCGGCCCCATCATCGGCCCGGTGCTGGCCCTCTGTTTCGGCTGGGGCCCCGCCCTTCTCTGGATCGTGCTCGGCGGCCTGCTCGTCGGCGGCGTGCACGATTACCTGGCGGCTTTCATGTCAATCCGGAACAAGGGCCAGTCCATCGCCACGATCGCGCGGCGGCTGCTGGGACGGGGCCCCTTCCTGGCGCTGATGCTCTTCCTCATCCTGCTGCTCGGCCTGGTAACGGCCGTCTTCCTGAACACCTCGGCCAGCGCCCTGGTCAGCATGCTGGACTTCGGCCGCATGAACCTGGATCCGGGGCAAACCCTGTTCCGCGTGGTGCAGGACGGCGCCACCAGCAAGGTGGTTATCGGGGGCGTAGCCTCGATGAGCGTCATCATCATCACCCTGCTGGCGCCGCTCGTCGGCTGGATGACCATCATCCGCAAAATCGCCGTGTGGAAATGCTCGCTGGCGGCGATCGCCATCTGCGTGCTGAGCATCCTGCTCGGGTTGTTTTACCCGGTTTCCTTTCCCCCGACCGTCTCTTTTGCCGGCCTGACGCTGAAAGGCGCGGAATGCTGGAAGCTTCTGCTGGCCCTCTACACGCTGGTTGCCGCCGGGGTCCCCGTCTGGATGTTCCTCCAGAGCCGCGATTTCATCAACGTGCACATCCTCTACGCGGGCATCGCGTTCCTGCTGGCCGCCCTCGTCACCGCCGCCCTGCGCGGCGCCATGCCGCCCGCGTCGGAGGCGCTTCCCGCCTGGGATTCGGCCACCGGCGGAGCCAAGCTGGGCGGCCTGTGGCCCTGGCTCTTCATCACCATCGCCTGCGGCGCGGTCAGCGGCTTTCACAGCCTCTGCGCCGGGGGGACCACCTGCAAGCAGCTGAAAACCGAATCCGCCACCCGCATGATCGGCTACTGGGGCATGCTGCTGGAATCGCTGCTGGCCGTGGTGGTGATCTGCACCCTCGTGGTCGGCAGCACGAAGGGCTTCTACCTGGCGGACGTCTTCCCCGCCGGGAAGGACAACAACCCGGTGCTCGGCTTTGCCTTCGCCGTGGGGCGCGCGGGCGAGTGTGCATTCGGGTTCCCCCTGGCCGCCGGCGCGCTGGCCGGCATGCTGCTCCTCGAAGGCTTCGTCATCACCACCCTCGATACGGCGGTCCGCCTGAACCGCTACCTGATCGAGGAGGTCTGGCAGGAGTTCTTCGGCCGCTTCGATGTCCTGGCCGCGGGCGCCTCGCGCTTTTCCGAGCCCGCCGGGGAAACCGGCGGAACCGATGGGATTCCCGCGACAATGGACCTGAACGGGTGCCCGGTCGCGACGGGCATTCCCACTCGCGGGCTGGGCCGGGTCCTGTTGAAGCTCATCAGCGCCTACTGGTTCAACT
>CAIKKV010000127.1 GCA_903828035.1 uncultured bacterium | reverse complement strand
GGCGCAGCCCCTCCTCCACCATGCGCCAGTGCTCCTCAGACCAGAGCTTGACCTTCGGATAAGGATTGAGCGCCCGGTCCAGCCGGAACCAGTTAGTCACCTTCAACTGCTGCACAGCCGGCCGGTCTACCCGGAGCACGCTCAGCGAGCCGGGCATCGTCCGGTCAAGCTCGGGGCCTGTCACGCGCACCGTGAACCGGCCCGCGCCGGCCGCGACGTTACGAGGCAGGTCCCACATGAGCAGAAAGGCCAGCGTTTCGTGGCCCTTCGTCTCAACCTCGTCCCCCGGCCACATGGCCTCGTGCACCCGGAAGGGCGCCGGCCGCAGCAGGAAGCGGGCCTGGCTGGGGTTCCACGGGCCGCTCTTGCAGATCTTCACGGAGTTCTGCTTACATTGCATGGCGTGCAGGACGAACACCGCCGGCCCGGGCCAGCCCGCCGGCTTCCGGTCATAGCCCTCGAACGACACCTTCACCCGGCCGGGCCTGGCCGTGCGCACGGCCACCACCAGCGCGGCCGTGCCGCCGGCTGCCGCGGTCAGGCGGGCCGCGCCTGGATCTGAAACAGGAACGCGATCCGGATACACCCGCTCCATAGCATCCACCAGCCAGGCTTTCGCGCCGTCCGTCGAGCTTGCCTTACGCATGCGCCTCCTCAATCCAGCAACCCGGCCCACAAGGTGGCCATGGCTTTCCGGAACGCTTCGAATTCGTTTTGCGAGGAATCCATTGTCAGGGCGGCATAGGCCTTCCCGATTCCCGCTTCCACCTCTGCGGCTTTCCCCTTCGCGGCAGCCCGGTCGCGCAGGGCCTTGACCGCGCCGGCATCCTCCAGCCCCAGCCGGAACGAGCCGGCGCGCAGGGAGGGCAGGATCGAGCCCGACGCGGCGTCCGGATAAAAGAGCGTGGTGAACGTGGCATCCATATCGAACAGGTCGGCCTTCACGCTCTTGCGGAAGGCAGGGTCAAGCGCCTGACACCACACCATGCCGCCGTAATAGGTCAGCCCGTCCGCCCCCTTCATGTAGGTGTCCAGCATCAAAAACCGAGCCTGCGAGCGCGGCCGCGGCGACCACGCATAGGGGCCCGGCCCGCACACGTAAGGCCAGATCGGCTCGCCCGCCGCATGCCGCTCGCCCCGGAACGCCTTGGAAAAATGCTCGGAATCGTCGTCGGCGATCGGATACCCCCACCGGTTGAGATAGAAGTTGTAGAGCGGAATCCACAACCCCATCGTCCCCACCCCCAGCCGCTTGGCGGACACGCCGTAGCCGTTGATCGCCACGCTCATCCGGACGCCGCAGCGCTTGTACAGCTCCGCCCGGCCCCGCCAGTTTTCATAGTCGGAAATCTCGTCCCCATGCCGGCACACCAGCTGGTCTTCCAGCCCTAAATCCTTCAGCGCATTGCGGATTTCCGGGATCACCACCTCAAAGGCCTCAAAATCGTCCGCCAGCTTCCGCGCGCGCATGACCTTTGCCAGCGCCGCCTTGTTCCAGAGATAGTTGAGCGAGTCCGTGAAGAGCAGATCGACGGAGCCGGCGGACCGGACGGCCTCCAGCTCCCGCTTCATGCCGCTGGAATCGACCGTCACCCGCCCCTGCTCGTCCGCGCTGACCTTGAGCCCCGTCACCTCCAGCGTATAGGTGTTGACACCGAACTCCTTCAGCTCGCGGAGCAGGCCGG
>CAIKKV010000126.1 GCA_903828035.1 uncultured bacterium | reverse complement strand
GGCCGGCCACCGTGCTGGTGACCTGGTTGTGCACGTACCATTCGGCGAAGGCGTGGGTGTCCACGTAGGGGGCCAGGTTCTTCTCCACCACCTTGGCGGGCGCGACGAAGAGCCACCCGTAGGGATAGGCGTATTTGCGGAGGTACTGGACGTCCTTCCAGTCCGTGAAGGCCGACTTCCAGCTGGCGTTGAGCGCCTCGAGGGAGGGGTAGCGCTTCTTGAGGTACTCGCGGAACCAGAACGCGGCGAACTCCGGCGCCTGTTCCTTGTCGCGCCAGGGATAGGCCTCGCTCCAGTGTCCGCTGAAACCGGTTTCCTCGCCCAGCGACCAGACGGCGTAGGAGGGCGAATCGAAGTCCCGCCCGAAGCCCTTCCGGCCGTCCTGCAGCCAGTTGGCGGTCATGTTGGTGGGATTGGCGTCCGTGAAGGACACCGCGGTCATCTTGCGGTGCTCGGTGGTGGCGCGCATGCCGGCGCGCTGGAACACTTCGCTGGCCTCCTCGAGGCTTGACCGCATGCCCATCGCGCGCAGGTAGGCGGCGACGAGGGGGCGGGAGCCCTCCGGGCGGTCGTCGCTCTTGACGTGCCAGGTGCCGAAGACCAGGTCCTCGCGCATCGTGAAGGGGCGCCACCGGTAGGCGCGCTCTTCGGCCGTGGCGATCGGCCGGCCATTCCGCGTGAGCGTGGCCTGGACCCAGTACACCCAGGCCTTGGTGTCGGTGTCCAGCAGGGCCACGGGGAACGTTTTCTCCAGGGTCGTCCCGGGGGCCAGCTCCACCTTTTCCTCGCGGAAATCAATGACGCCCCGGCGGTAGTCGCGGACCACCCACTGGAGCGCGTAGCCGCCCGCCGCCGCGTTCGTGGCCGCGGTCAGGTTGGCCGTGACGGTCGCCGTTCCACCCTGGCCCGCCCGCTGGCTGTCGGCGGCAAGTTTCAGGGCGACCGGCTGGGCCACCGTCACATACTGGCAGCCGTATTCGCGGCCCGCGCCGCGCAGGGCCAGGTGGTAGACTCCGGCGGGGAGGTCCGCGGAGAGCGCGAGCGCGGCTTCGGCTTTCAGCTCCGCCGGGGCCGGGAGGGTGGAGGTCTGGCAGGTCTTGCCGGACCGGTCTTCGAGGGCGAGCGTCAGGGGGCCGCCGGCGGCCGCGGAGAGCGAGACCTTGACGGGGAGCGATCCGCCCGCGAGGGCCGCGGCCGGCGCGGCGACCCGGGCGGAGATCCACGAGGGCTGGCAGGCGCCGCGGAGCGCATTTTCCCAGGCGCGGGCCCAGAGGTGCGTGCAGTCCCTGGAGGGCGACCCCGCATTTTCGGAGGGCAGATCGGCCAGCGCCGCTTCCTCGATGACCCGTCCCCCGGCGGACGTGTAGGCCGCGAGCGACTCATCGAGCCAGGCGGGCCGGGCGCCCTTGCCCGTCATCACGAGCACGAACGAAGGCGTGCCGTCCAGCAGGCGCTTCCATTCATTCTGGCGGTCGGCGTCGAGGTCCGCCAGGAAGCTCCGGGCCCACCACTGCAGATCGGTGCCGTGGTCGATGCGGCCGTATTGGAAAGGCTGGAGCCGGAGGCTTGTCAACCGCTCCAGCGTGGCGCGCACCGTGTCGAAAGCGCCGACCATCTGGTTGGCCGGGAAGAGGACCACGCCGTGCAGGTGGCCGTCGATGGAGGGAGCGGGCGCCCGGGCGGTGACCGGGGCGGCCGTTGCGGGTTGGGTGAGGGAGTCGATCTCCGCGATCACCCGGAAGCCGTAGTTCGGGTAATGGTGGAAGGAGCTTTTAAAGGCGCGCTGGGCCGAGCGGAATCCGCGCGGCTTGGAAGAGGAGGAGGCCCCGCGCACCACATGGTCGGCTCCGGTCGCGGGGCCCTTCGGGTCGATCGTGTCGGCGCTCGCGTAATAGTTGGAGCCGTAGAAATCCCAGCACCACTCCAGCCCGTTTCCGTAGATGTCGTAGAGCCCCCAGGGGTTGGGCTTCTTCATCCCCACGTCGGCGGGGCCGAGATCGGCCGGCCGGTTGATCCAGGCGTACTCGTTCAGCGGGCCCGGGTTGTCCCCGAAAAAGGCGCGGGTGGCCGTGCCGGCGCGGCAGGCGTATTCCCACTGGGCCTCGGTGGGGAGCGTGATTTTCCAGCCCGTTTTGGCGCTGGCCTTTTCGCAGAACTTCAAGGACTCCGGCCAGGTCAGGAAGGTGACGGCCTTGTTGCGGTCTTCAAAGGTGACGGGATCCTTGGGGTTCTTGCCGACGATCCGCTGGTACTGCCCGCGGGTCACCTCGGTGACGCCCATGTAGAAGGGGCGGGTGAGGGTGACTTCGCGCTGGGGCGTTTCATCGCGGTTGCGGGTGAGGTCGCTCTCCGGCGAGCCCATCATGAACTTTCCCGCCGGGATGAGGGTGAGCTTCAGGGTCACCGCCTCGGCGCCCTGGTCGAGGAAGGTCTCGCCCAGGTCCAGGGTGACTTCGGCATCCGGGATGCCCGCGCGCCTGGCGTAGCCGGAAACCGGTTCCTTTCCGTCCCACAGGGGGTAGTTTTTGGGGACAGCGGAGGGGGCGGCGGCCGGGGGGGGCGCTGACGCCGCCTGGGCGAAGGCCAGGGTGGTTGCGAAAACAGAGACGGCCGAGAGAAGCCAGCGTTTCATGGGGATATCCTTGCTTGTGTTACGAATCCAGGCGGCTCACCGTTTCGCCCGGGATGAGGGTCGTCTCCAGGACAAGGCGCCGCGGGGGAATGGTCCCGTCCTCCAGCCGGCTTTCGATCAGGCGCACGGCCTCGATGCCCATCTGCTCCAGCGGAATGGCGGCGGTGGTCACCCGGATGCCCCGGAACCCGCGCGGGATGGCGCCGTCAAAGCCGGTCAGGCTCAGGTCCGCGGGCACCTGGAGGCCCTTGGAGCGCAGGTGGCGGAGGGCCGCCACGGCCATGTAGTCGTTGTAGGCCGCCAGGGCCGTGAAGGGGCGGTTGTTTTTTGAAAAGCCGGTCTTTTTCAGCAGCTCCTCCACCAGCGCGACCGTGCTGGATTCGCCGCCGACCTCGTGCCCGAGGATCACGCGGTCGTCGGGCAGCTCCACGCCCTTCTCCTGGAGCGCGAGGCGCAGGCCCGCCAGGCGCTGCCGGGCGATCATCGAATCCGGGCCCATGAAGGCCAGCTTCCGGTGGCCCATCTCCAGCAGGTGGCGGCCCAGCAGCCGGCCCGCCTCCGTGTGGTCCACGGTCACGACGTCGACGCCCGGGACATCGAAGAAGATGCTGACCCAGGGGGTGGGAAGGGCGGCCGGGCCGGCGTCCGCCTCCTGCTGGCCGAGCAGGCGGAGCACGCCGTCCACCTGCTTGCGCGCGACGATCAGCGGGATCTCGTGGCGGGTCGACAGGGGCAGGACGACCTCCCAGTTGATCTCGCGCGCCCGCTGCGTGATGCCCTTGAGAATGCGGCCGTGGAAGCTTTCCTCGTCGTTGGACTCCTGAGGCACGTGCATCATGGCGCAGAGGATGTGATGCGTGACGCGCTCGCCGCGGCCCCGGCGCCGGAGCGTTTCGGCCGCGTGGTTTTCTTCGGCCGAGTAGCCCATCTCGCGCGCGGCGTCGAGGATTTTCTTCCGCACCGCCTCATCGACATGCGGGTGGTTGCTCAGCGCGCGCGAGACCGTCATTTGCGAGACGCCCAGGGCGTCCGCCAGATCTTTTTGGGTGACAGACATGGTTATTCCTTTCGAATCAGTTTCCAAAACACACACGCCCGGGCGGGGAGCCGGCCGCTGACCGCCCCCTCCACCGCGTAGCCCGCCGGCGGGGTGTAGGCCACGTCCACCGCCTCCCGGGTGTAGTTGAACAGCACCGCCCCGAGGCGGCCGTCGGGGGCCTGCCACTCGGCGTGCAGCACGGCGGGGTGGGAGCGGGTGAGATAGGTTTCCTCGCCCGGCTTGGTGAAGATGAAGCGCTGGAGGAAGCGGATCTCTCGGGCGGGGCACTCCAGCGCGCCCGGGGGCAGCAGGGTTCCCCACAGCAGCCACTCGCGGTGGGCGTGGTAGAACCGCGCCACGTCCACGAGGAACCCGATCTCCCCGGCCAGGCGCGGATCCGCCAGGTGCTCCGCGGTCAGGTTGCCCGCCAGCGGCTGGTTGCCGAAGGAGACCGTGCGGGCCAGCTCGAAGGCGAACTGGTCGGGGCAGAGCGCCGCCCAGTCCTTCTCCGCCTCCGGCGGGGTGCGGAAGCGGGCGGGCCAGAGCTCGTCGAAGGGCGGGACCCCGTCCAGCAGCGTGTAGCTGCCGAAGCAGACGGCGCGCCCGTGGTAGACGGCGTTGAAAAGAGGGACAGGGCGGGAGCGCCCCCCGTGCTGCTCGGCCAGCCACTTGAGCCGCTCGGGCGCGAGGCCGGGGGTGATGTTGCCGTCCAGCAGGTCCAGGTAGCACTCGAGGGTGCACTCGCTGGAGAGCGCCAGGCCGGGCGCCAGCCGCCGGGCCTCCTCCAGCAGCCGGCGGAAGCCCTGCACGCCGTAGCAGCCGCCGCCCGGCGCGTGGCCGTGCGCCGGGTTGTAGCAGGGGTGCGCGCCGCCCACGGCCGCGATCATGTCCAGGTAGAGGCCGTCCAGCCCGAGGTCGCGCGCCCGGGCCACGAGATCCAGCAGGATGCCGCGCCACACGGCGCTGCCGCCGCAGGTGTCCGCCAGGCGGTGCTCCATGAAGGTGTTGTAGGCGGGCGCGTGGTGGCCGCCGCCTTCCAGCTCGAGGGCGCAGGCGGGGCCGTCCTTCGCCCAGAGGGCCCCGTCCTTGTCGAAGCACATGCCGTTCATGTAGACCTGCACGGCCACGCCGTCCGCCTGCAGCTCCTTCACGGCGGCCTTGAAGCGCGCCTCGCCCTCGCGCGGGGGGAAGTAGTCGGGATATTGGGTGTCGTAGGGGTGGCGGTGCCACCAGTACCAGTCGAGCCCCACCGGGGCGCCGATCCGCCGGGCGAGCTCCCGGGCGGGCGGCGCGACGTGGTCGATGCGGCCCCGGTTCCACAGCCAGGTGGAGATGTTCCCGAAATAGCTATTCCGGCGCTCGTCGGGCCCCCGGGCGGCCCAGGGCTGCCGCAGCGCCCAGCGCCGGTAGGTCTTCGCCACGCCATGCCAGCCGCCGGCGGTGGCGCCGAGGGTGACGGGGTAGGGCAGGGCGAAGGCGCCGGCCGGCTCGAGGCGGCGCGGAGCCAGGTGGCGCAGCTGCAGGCCGACGCGGCCGGGCCAGGCGTGGAAGAAGCGCCACTCCTTGATCCAGCCCTCCGGGTCGCGGGCGTCGGTGTAGAGCCCCCGGTCGCCCTCCAGCCAGCCGAAGCACTGCATGTGCGCGTGGCCCGGGTAGGCCACGCGGATTTCCCCGGGAGCGCCCTTTTCCAGGAACAGGGCGGTGGCCGCCTGCTCGACGATCATTCCGGTTTCGCGCGGCACCACCAGGCGGGTGGCGTCGGGCTGCTCGTAGGAAAAGGCCACGTCGGGAATCACGGCGGCGTGCAGGGCGGGCTCCGCCGGAAGGCCGGCCAGCGCCAGCCGGGCGTGCAGCAGCCCGTCCTCCAGCCACCAGGTCACCCGCGCCTCCAGGGGGACCGGGCCGCCGGCGGCGTGAACGCTTTTGAAGGTCACCTCCAGGCGGTCCGGGCCGGCCTGGGTCGGCCGGCCGCTGCCGGTCAGCGGGCGGGCCGGCAGGCGGTTCAGCCCCTGCGTAAACTCAAGGGACCAGCCGGGCGTCGGCTCGCCCAGGTCCCGGCGCAAGCCCTGGGAGGTAAAGCCGGCCAGGTCGCCCCGGTCGGTGAAGCGCGCCTCGTTTCCGTGTTTGTCTTGAAGGTCGATCATGAAAGCCTCTGGATGGCCAGCGCCACGGGCGACGCCACCTCTTCGCCCCGGCCGCGGCGCTCCTCGGTTTCCGCGAGGGCCTCATGCAGGGCGAGGCAGGCCTTTTCGTAGCTTGTTCCGGTGACCTGTGACACGAGACGGGTTCCGCGATCAATCAATTTCTTATTGCCCGGACTGAGCCAGATCATTCCGTTTCCGCGGATCCGGCCGGCTCTGGCCATGGTCGCCGTGGAGCCGGTGTTCAGCACGAGCTTGACCGCCAGCCGGTGCCACAGGCCCAGCGGGGAATCGGGCGGCCGGCAGCGGATCGCGAACGTGTCGCCGGCCACCGCCGGCTCCGCCGACCCCACGATCAGGTTGAAGCGGCGAGCAAAGGGGAGGGCGGCGGCCGCGCAGGCTTCGGTGAATGTGGAGCCGGCCGCCTGATCCAGGTCGCTCAGGATGACGCCCAGCGCATGGGGGCGCTCGCCGCAGCGGTCCGGATCGGCTTCCCGCCCGAGGCGGAAGCGGTAGATCGTTTCGTTGTCCAGCCGGGGCGGGCGCTGGGGAAGCGGCTCGGGCGCGCCAAGCTTCCGGTAGACGGCCGGGGTCCAGGTGAGCCCGCGCGGGGCTCGGCGCAGCAGCTGGCGCCAGGCGTCCGGCGTGTCCCGCAGCGGGTCCTTCACAAACGCCCAGCTGAGGGGGGCTTGCCGGTCCCCTTCGGGGCGGAAGGGCGGCACCATGAAGGTGGGGGAGCGCTCGGTGGTGTCGGTGAGCACGTCAAGCAGGACGGCGTGGGCGAGATAGGTGACCAGGCCCTGCTCCCGGTAAAGATCGCTTTCCAGCCGCACAAAGGCGGCGAGGGCTTCCACGTTGCCGGGCCGGTTCAATTCCGCCAGCAGGCGCTCGAACCGGTCGACCTGGATTAGCGGATCGAAGCGGGCCAGGCCGAGCCGGGCGGCGGGCTCGGGGCCCAGCGCTTTTTCCGCCAGGGCGGCCAGCGCCATCTCGAGCGCGGTGCCGAGGACCAGCAGTTCGGAGGTGGTCGCCTGCATCCGGGTGGAGCCGGTCAGGGCCATCGGGCCGGTGGCCAGGTCCAGCTTGACGATGCGCGGGTCCCGGAGGACCTCCGCCGAGCGCGCCACCTGGGCCGCCAGCAGGTCGGCGGGATTGTTGAAGACGAAGAAGACGCGGGCGCCGGCGGCCAGCCCCTCCCAGGCGGTGCCGATGACAAACGGGGTTTCGCCCCCTTCGGTGACCGCGATGACCAGGTCGCCGGCCTTCACGCCCGCGTCCCGGAGCTGGCAGCGGCCGAAGGCCGGGAAATCCTCAAAGCCTTCCACGGAGCGGATGAGGGCGAAGTCGCCGCCCGCCATCACGCTGAAGACGCGGTCTTCCAGCGAGGGCCAGCGGCCCAGGGTGTCCGGCCCGAGGGTCTGCCAGAACCGCCGCCAGAGGGCTTCCAGCAGGATGCTGAGCCGGCCGGTCGCTCCGCAGCCGGTGAAGAAGATCCTCCCCTCGCTTTGCAGGGTGCCCTGGAGGGACTCCACCAGCTCCCGGAACGGGGCGGAGGCGAAGACCTGCCGGGCCGCGGGGGGGATGTCCTCGTCCACGGACAGGAGCATGCGGAGGGCGGCGGGAAGATCGGCCTGCGCCGTTTCGCCGAGCCGCAGGGTCTTGGGGTGGGGCGATTCGGTCAGGAGCGTGCCGAGGCGGAATGCTTGTTCCTGCTCCAGGAACTGAAGCGTTTTTTCGGCGGCCAGGCTCATGTGTGTTTCTTCCGTGGCTACGGAGCCACTGGGGCGGCGGGGGCCGGTTGCGGGACCGCGGCCGGGGCTTGCGTCGCCGCGGGCGCGGCGGGCTTGGCGGCCGCGGCGGCGTTGAGTTTGCGGGCCTGCTTCTCCAGCTCAAGCTTCTGGCGCTG
>CAIKKV010000125.1 GCA_903828035.1 uncultured bacterium | reverse complement strand
TTGTCGTGATGGCGTTCGACGGCAACGCGCAAGTTCCTGGTATGATCAGTTACCAGGGTAAACTCGCTGTAAATGGCACTAACTCCACAGGAACCGTATCCTTCAAGTTTGCCCTGATCGCTCCACCGCTGGCCACTCCGGTTACGTTGTGGAGCCATAACGGCACCAGCGCAGCCGGAAGCGAACCTTCGGGCTCGCCCGTCTCCCTGACGGTCAACCATGGCTCTTATTCGGTGAACCTTGGTGATACGAATACGGCGAGTATGACGGTTGCGATCCCGGCCAGCGCTTTCCTGAACACGGAGGTCTATCTTCGTATTTGGGTGAATGACGGGGTCAGCGGCTTCCAGAAGATGTCTCCCGACCTTCGGATCACTGCCGTGGGCTACGCCTTGGTGGCCCGTACCACATTGGAGGCACCCGCCAGTTCGACCAACTTCAGTGGAGCTCTCGTGGGCGATGTGACAGGGTTGCAAACCGCTACTGTCGTGGGGTCGGTGGCCGGGGTGAGCGCCACCACTGTGGCCACGGGCGCCATTGTCGCCAACGCCGCCACCAACTTGAACACGGTGGGCAAAATCGTGCGCCGTGACAGCTCTGATGGCGGTTTTTCTGCCGGCACGGTGTCGGCCGTCAAGTTCATTGGGGATGGTTCCAGCTTAACCAATCTTGCCAAGGTAACACTGGCGGGTGATGTGACTGGCCCGCAGGGCGCAACCGTGGTCGGTTCGGTTGGCGGACTCGCTGCCGCGACCGTGGCCTCCGGTTCCTCTGCCGCCAATGCCGCCACCAACTTGAACACGGTGGGCAAAATCGTGCGCCGTGACAGCTCTGATGGCGGTTTTTCCGCCGGCACGGTGTCGGCCGTCAAGTTCATTGGGGATGGTTCCAGTTTAACCAATCTTGCCAAGGTAACACTGGCGGGTGATGTGACCGGCCCTCAAGGCACGACCATGGTCAGCATGGTGAGCGGCGTGAGCGCGACTTCCATTACCAACGGGGTTAGCGCCGCCAATACCGCCACCAATGTGAACACGGTGGGCAAAATCGTGCGCCGCGACACCGCGGATGGCGGCTTTTCCGCCGGCACCATTACGGCCAAGTTTGTGGGTGACGGCGCCGGCCTGACCAACCTGTCGATCACGGCTTATTCGCCGCCCGCGGGCACCTTGCTGGCCTCGCAGGATGCGCAGGATACGAACCTGATCGCGTCCGGTTATCAGCGGATCATGACGCTGGCTTCGCCGTCCTGGACAACCGGATCCGCCAGCAACGCCCTGTCGGCGCGCTCGGGCCACACCGCCGTCTGGGACGGGCTGGAAATGCTGATCTGGGGCGGCAGCCTGGGTGGAGTCACTTATTCGGCGATGGGCAGCCTGTACAGTCCTGACGCGGACACGTGGAGCGCGATCTCAACCATCGGGGCCCCGGCTGCGCGCAGCCGGCACACGGCGGTCTGGAGCGGCACGGAAATGATCGTCTGGGGCGGCTGCGGAGAAGGTGACAATTACCTGGGCACAGGGGGGAAGTTCGCTTCCGGCACGCAGCTCTGGAGCCCCGTAACGACTAGCGGGGCGCCGGAAGGCCGTTACGGCCATGTGGCGGTGTGGACGGGCAGCCGGATGCTGGTCTGGGGCGGCCTGAACGGCGCCGGCCTGCTCAACTCGGGCGCCCTTTATGATCCCGTGTCCAATCAATGGACGGCGATCAGCGTGGCCAGCCCCCCGGAGGGGCGCCTGGGCGCCACGGCTGTATGGGCCGGAGACCGGTTCATTGTCTGGGGTGGGGAAGGGACGGGTGGTGACCTCGATAACGGCGCGCAGCTTATTTTCTCCAACGGCGTCCCCTCCTCCTGGGTCCCCATGAACAGCGTTTCGGCGCCGTTGCCGCGCCGCGATCACTCGGCTGTCTGGACGGGAGACAGGCTGATCGTCTGGGGCGGCCGCTCGGGCGAGAGCCCGCTGAGCGACGGGGCGGCCTACGACGCCACCGCCAATGTGTGGCAGGCCATGTCCACGGGCAGCGCTCCCGCCCCCCGTTACGATCACGCCGCCGTCTGGAGCGGGTCGGAGATGCTGATCGTGGGCGGGGCCAATGCTTCCGGCGTTCTTTCCACGGGGGCGGCTTATGACCCCGTGACAGATTCGTGGCGGGCCTTGAGCAATGGGGGCAATCCCCTGGCCCGCAGCCAGTCGGTGATGGTGTGGTCCGACACGGAAATCATCATTTTTGGAGGTTGGTCCGGCACCCAGCCCGTCGCAACTCTGCAGAGGCTGATACCGCAACCGGCCTGGAGTTTCTATCGAAAATTATGAATAAGAAACTGATCTCCTACACGCTCTCGCTACTGGCGCTGCTGGCCACCGTTCTGCCCGTCCGCGCCCAGTGGGTTTCCCAGTCGATCAGCCTGAAGGCGGGCTGGAACGCGGTTTACCTCCATGTGGACCCCTCGTACGACAGCCTGGCGAACCTGGTCGGCTCCGACACCAACAATCCCATTCTCGAGATGTGGATGTGGGCCCCGAATCCCTCCGCGATGCAGTTCGTCCAGTCGCCCCAGGAGCCGATCGTGGCCAACAGCCAGTGGGTGAACTGGCTTCGCACGGACAACGCCTCCTCGCCGCTGCAGCGTCTGGGGGGCAATGCGGCCTACCTGGTGAAGGTGGCCACGAACGTCCCTTCCTACACCTGGAATATCAAAGGCAAACCGCTGGCGCCGGCGTACGAGTGGACCACGCTGGGGGTGAACTTCGTGGGTTTCCCGACGGTGACAAACAATGCGCCGACCTTTGAGAACTTCCTGGCGAAATGCCCGGAACTGCAGCAAAACGCGGAGATTTACTATTATCCCGGCGGCGAGTTGGGAGCGGGCAATCCGCTGCGGCTATACACCGCGCGCACGACGAAGGTCAACCGCGGCCAGGCGTACTGGATCCGTTCGGGCACCTACTTCAATCGCTACTTCGCCCCGTTTGATGTTGTGGTATCCGATGCCAAAGGCCTGGCCTTCGGAGAAACGCTCAACGCCTGCAGCTTCCGGCTGCGCAATTTAACCAGCACCAACCTGGCGGTCACGCTGCGGTTGGCGGCCTCGGAGACGCCGCCGATCGGGCAGGCGAACATCGTGGGGGCGCCGCCGCTGCTGGTCCGGGGCAACTTGAACACGACCAACCTGACCTATGTGTACACCAACCTGCCGCTGGGCGGAACCCGCACGTGGACGCTGGCCGCGAAAGGGGCGTTGGGTTCCGAAGTGGAGGTGGTGCTGGGCCTCAATCGCGCGGCGATGACGGACCCCGTGGGCACCCTGCGGGCGGGCGTGCTGCGGCTCACGGATTCCCTGGGTTACGCCCAGGTGGAGTTCCCTGTTTCGGCCACGATGGCGTCGAGCGCCGGCCTCTGGATCGGCGCGGCCGCGGTCACGCAGGTGGGGCAGTATATCAAGTCCTATGTGCTTAATTCGACGAACAGCCTGCAGGTGGGCACCAATGGCCAGTATGTGGTGTCGGGCACCAATACCAGCCTGGGCGACGTTCCCAGCACGTTTCCGTTGCGGCTGATCGTGCACAATCCGGCGTCCGGGAACGCCGCGCTCCTTCAGCGCATCTATGTGGGCGTGGATGAGGCAACCAACGTGATCGTGGCCAGCAGGGAATCGGCCCTGAACAGCGCGTATCTCGGCGCGTCCCGCCGCATCAGCGCCGCCCACCTGCCGTGGACGAAAGAGAACACGCCGTGGTCGTTCGACGGCTCGCTGACCGGGTCCACCACGCTCACCACCATCGTGACGCTGGACTATGCGGACCAGGAGTCGAATCCCTTCCTGCACACCTATCACCCCGACCACGACAACCTCGACTCCTCGTTCGAGAGCGTGGTGGCCCGGGGCAGGGAATCCTACACGGTGGAGCGAATCGTGATGCTGAACATCACGCCTTCCGCCGTCGATGGATCTGATTTCGAGGCCGGGGACCGCACCATCAAGGGCACGTACGCCGAGACGATCACGGTGCTGGGCCTGGCCCGCGCGGCCCAGGCGGGCGAAGCCCTGACGGCTGCCGAATACGCCAATAAATTAGCTCAATATAACGCTTTCGTCTCCTACACGAACTACGTGACCTACACCAATCAGCTGACTCAATACGTGGCCTACACCAATTACATGGCCACACGTGACCGCGGTGTAAACGGGGCGTGGAAGCTCTATGTGACGGATGATTCGGCCACCTACGCCGGAGGCACGATTTCCAACTGGTCCCTGCTCGTGGACACGCTGGATCCCGTGCTTCCCGTGACGAACACCGTCATCTTTGACGGTCCGGCGATCACGATTCCAGCAAGCGGAAACGCATCGCCCTATCCCTCGTCCGTCACGGTGACGGGAATCACGGCGGCGGTGACAGGCATTCGGGTGCGGTTGAACAATCTTTACCACAACTATCCCCAGGATCTTGACATTTTCCTCGTCGGGGGCGTCAAGACCAATGTGTCGTTCGTGATGTCGGATGTTGGGGCGGCCAATGCTCATACATCGACGTTGACATTTGTCGATTCAGCCGGCGCCTTGCTGACCACGTCCTTTATGACCAATGGGGTCTGGCGGCCTACGAACCTCAGCTTAGTCGAAACCCCTCCCGCCGGCTCCGTGGGACCCGCTTTCACCAATCTTAACTCGCTGTTGAGCACGGCTCCCGTGGCCGTCTCAAGCGCGGCCGCGCCCTCCGCTGTGGTTTCCATTGCGGGAGTCGCCCCGGTCGCGTCGAAACCCTGGCGCAGCGAGCGTCTCCTTGAGGTGCGCGGCATTTTCAGTCTCACCCGTATTGCAGATGTTCCTGTTTTAACGACAACCCCATAAGGTCAAGACCCGGTAAACACACTATGAAAAACATGAAAACCAGCACGTCCATCGTCCGAGCGCTCAGCCTGGCCCTGCCCGCCATCCTGCTGTGCGCGTCCCTCCAAAATGCGGGGGCGGCGACCTATCCGCCCGAGCGCATGTCCTACCAGGGCTTCCTGACGGACAGCTCCGGCAGCCCGCTGGGCAACGTGGGGCCGAAGAACTACGACGTGATCTTCCGCATCTGGGCCGATCAGTTCGGCACGGGAAACCGCATGTGGGCGGAGCAGCAGACGATCACCGTGGACAAGGGCTATTTCAGCGTCCTGCTGGGCGAAGGCGTCTCCTACAGCAGCGAGGATCGCCCGCTGCTATCGAGCGTGTTCGCGCCCAGCGCCATCAGCAACGACCGCTTCATTGACATCACCGTCAAGGGAATCGGAGCCGGCGGAACGGACGCCACGATCGCGCCTCGCGTCCGCCTGCTGTCATCGCCCTACGCCTTCCTCGCCGGGGCCGCGC
>CAIKKV010000124.1 GCA_903828035.1 uncultured bacterium | reverse complement strand
GCCGCTGTACCTGAACGCCCTGACCGGGAAGCCCGTGCACCTGGTGACGGTGAACGACTACCTGGCGCGCCGCGACTCCGAGTGGATGGGGAACGTGTTCGCCTACCTGGGGGTCAGCTGCGGCTGCATCCAGAACTGGATGTCGCCGTCCGAGCGGCGGGCGGAGTACGCCAAGGACATCACCTACGGCACCAACAGCGAGTTCGGGTTCGACTACCTGCGCGACAACGGCATGGCCTTCCGGCCCGAGGACCAGGTGCAGCGCGGCCACTTTTTCGCCATCGTGGACGAGGTGGACAGCATCCTGATCGACGAGGCCCGGACGCCCCTCATCATTTCCGGCCCGTCGCCCGAGTCGACCCACCAGTTCGACAAGCTGAAGCCGCGCGTCGAGCGCCTGGTCCGCCAGCAGTCCGAAATCTGCAGCCGGCTCATGCAGGAGGTCCGGGACCTGCTGCCCGTGGTGGCGCCCGACGCGGCCGAGGGGGAGGGCGTGAAGGCCAAGCCCCTGAAGACGACCCTGGACGAGGCGAAGGAGGAGATCCGCCAGCGCCTGTACAAGGTCTATCACGGCATGCCCAAGCACAAGCAGCTGCTGCACCTGTTTGAAATTCCGGCCATCCGCACCCTCCACGAGCAGGTGGAGAACATGATGCTGACCGATATGAACAAGGAGGCGGCCCGGTCGCTGACCGAGGAGCTCTTCTTCGCCACCGACGAGCGGGGCCACGAGGCGAGCCTGACGGAGAAGGGGTGCCGCGAGCTCAACCCGGCCGATCCCGACGCGTACGTGCTGCCCGATATCGTGGCGTCCATGTCGGAGATCGACGGCGACGCGAAGCTGGACGTGGCGGCCCGCACCGAGGCCAAGCAGAAGGTGCAGCAGCTCTTCGCGGAGCGCAGCGAGCGGATCCAGAACGTCGACCAGCTCATCCGCGCCTACTGCCTCTACGAGAAGGACGTCCACTACGTCGTCATGAACAACCAGGTCCTGATCGTGGACGAGTTCACGGGGCGCATCCTTCCCGGCCGGCGCTGGAGCGACGGGCTGCACCAGGCGGTGGAGGCCAAGGAGGACGTGAAGATCGAGCAGGAGACGCAGACCCTGGCCACGATCACCATCCAGAACTACTTCCGCATGTACGAGAAGCTGGCCGGCATGACCGGCACGGCCGAGACCGAGGCGGACGAGTTTTTCCAGATTTACAAGCTCGACGTGGTGGTGGTGCCGACCAACCGGCCGGTCCGCCGGGTCGACAACGACGACCGCGTGTACAAGACGAAGCGGGAGAAGTTCAAGGCCATCATCGACGAGATCGTGGACTGCCACAAGCGGGGGCAGCCGGTCCTCGTGGGCACGATCTCGGTGGAAACCTCCGAGCTGCTGGCCCGCATGCTGCGGGGCGCCGGCGTGCTGACCGTCAACGTGCTGAACGCCAAGTACCACGAGAAGGAAGCCCAGATCGTGGCGGACGCCGGCCAGAAGGGCGCCATCACCATCGCGACGAACATGGCCGGCCGCGGCACCGACATCAAGCTCGGCGAAGGGGTGGTCCCGTTCGACCGCGGCATCATCCTGTCGGCCATGACCCTCAACGCCAAGATGACCGACGGCAGGACGCTGAAGCAGTACCTGCTGGAGAATCCCGGCGGCCTGCATGTGATCGGCACCGAGCGGCACGAGTCGCGCCGGATTGACCGGCAGCTGCGCGGCCGCTGCGCGCGCCAGGGCGATCCCGGCTCCTCGCGCTTCTATACGTCGCTGGAAGACAACCTGATGCGCCTGTTCTGCCCGGACCGCGTGGCCAAGCTCCTGACCCGCTGGGGGCTGGAGGAGGGGCAGGAGCTGGAGAGCTCCATCCTGACCAAGTCCATCCAGAACGCCCAGCGGCGGGTGGAGCAGCACAACTTCAGCATCCGCAAGAGGACGCTCGAGTACGACGATGTGATGAACAAGCAGCGCACGATCATCTACAAGCTGCGCGGGGAGATCGTGCGCTCGGACGACGTCAAGGAGACCCTCTTCGGCATGATCGAGGAGTATCTGCTGGCCCGGGCCGAGGAGCTTCTCCTG
>CAIKKV010000123.1 GCA_903828035.1 uncultured bacterium | reverse complement strand
TTGGCGTTGGCGGCCACGCCCCAGCCCGATCCGGAGGCGGCGCGCGACCGGCAGGAGATGACGTCCGTGCCGGACGCCACGACTTCCGGCTTGACCCGACCGTCATCGGTGGGCCCCCGGCTTGAATAGGCGGCCATGCCCTGGCGGTACGGCGACGACGCGGCGCTCCAGGAAATATAATCGGAATAGACCGGGTTCGATGGATAATCGGACGGCCAGGCGGACTCCCCCCATTTGCGCCAGGTATACCCGTAGCCGCTGGACGGACGATCGTTCTCCATGGCTCCCACGGTCAGCAGGTTTTTTGCCGTTCCCGGCGAACCGATGGAATCCAAATCCACAACCCCGTTGGTGGGGCTTGAATCGATTCCATCGTTGCTTGCCGAAAAAACCAACAGCATGGAAGGATTGTTCCACATGAACGTATCGGCTTGGATGGCATCGACATCATACTGCCCGAACACGGATGAGCCCCAGCTGTCGGAGTGCACACGGGCGCCCAGGTTGTATGCGGGCAGGAACAACGCCGACAGATCGCCCGGAATACCGGTTAGATATCCAGCGGCATCTTCCACCGACTGATGGACCAGCTGGGCTTCCCAGGCCACGCCGCGGTATTGCCCGCTGCTCATCGCCCCACTCCCCAGAATAGAGCCGGCCGTGTGTGTGCCGTGCGCATCAATATCGCTCCAGGAGTTCGTGCGCCCCAGGGCAAAAGCCGCCAGAACACGGCCGGCAAAATCGGGATGAATCCCGTTTGTCGTGCCGATATCCAACCCGGTGTCGGCATGCCCCGCGATCTGCCCCTTGCCAGTCAGGAAATACGAGTTCCAAACAGATGTCACGTTCATGTGGGAGGCGATCACGGCCTGATCGTTATGCAACTCGCGCGGCACCTCTTCCTCCACCCACTGGACCTCGGGAAGCCGGGCGAGAGCACTCACCAGGCCCGGAGTCAGACGAGCCCTGACGATGGGGCCCGCGCTCGTTTCCTCCGCCGACCTCACCGGCATGCCCTTCGCCTTCAGCCATTGCGATATGACCGGAAAATCCGCCGCTTGAAGGCATACCACCACGACGTCCAAACGCCGGAAATCTCCCGGGAAAGCCGTTCCAAGCTGGTGAAGAAAAGGTTGAATCTTATCGCCCGGCTCGAGGGCCCCCACCCACTGAACCATGGGTAACGCGGCCACCGCCTGGCGGACTGCGGGCGTCATCTCCACCAGCCAGGCGTTCTTCGGGATATAATTGATCAGGTTCGCACCGGCGGCGCGCACAGCCGCCTGCCAGGACTCCTCGATGGAATCCGAGAATTGAACCAGGAACGGGGCGGTTCCGCGGGTCGTAAACAGGCCCGCGTAATCCCGGGCTGGCACGCGGGTGGATATCACGCGATTCATCAGCAATAACTGCCTGGCCTCGGGAAGCGCCGGATCCGGAACAGGCGCCCTGCTGTTCCACTGCCTGCGGAGGCGTTTCAATAAGGCTGGATTAAAAGCCAGATCGGCCCTGAAAGACGCCGGCGAAGTAGCCGAAAGCCCGGAAACGGCGAGCGGAGCTTGACTGGATCCGACGGACAAGACGGCCGGAGGCGTTTCCGGCGGAACCGTCGGCGCGCGAGCGGAATCGGGACGGGGCTGAGTCCATAAAAGCAGGAGCATGACAGCCAGCGCCGCCACGCCAATCGACAGGTAAATCGCCTTCTTTCCCCTACCCTGACTCATATTACATATCAT
>CAIKKV010000122.1 GCA_903828035.1 uncultured bacterium | reverse complement strand
TCGCCCTGGGAGGCCCGGCCGGCCAGGCGGCCGACCTCGGCCAGGGCGGCGGGGATATCATCGAGGTGGAGGCAGCGGATCAGCTTGGAGTCGAGCCCCCGCTCCCGGAGGCGGGCGTCGAAGTCCTTGTTCAGCATATCCACGTAGAGGATGTGGTCGGGCTGCAGGGAGAGGAGCATTTCGAAGGAGGGGTCGCCGTATCCGCCGACGACGGGGACGGCCAGGGCGGCGGCGGGGGTATCGCAGGCGGAGGTGCGGCCGACCAGGTTGGAGCCGGCGCCCACGGCGAAAATCATCTCGGTGAGATTGGGCGCCAGAGAGATGAGGCGGGGCCCGGAGGCGGGAAGCGTCGGAGGCCGCTCCGCATTCCGGCAGCCGGAAAAGGCCAGGAGGCTTGCCAAAAAGAAAATGATAATACGGGCCGTCATGCTCTTCATCCGCGAAAGAGAGTGGGCGAGCGAGCGAGTGGGATCGTCTTCTGGCTTCCGGCTTCAAACCCGACCCCTTTCCTTCCCGTCCGCACCCGCGGACAGTGGATCGACAGGGGGCAGTAACCGGTTACAGCGGCGCGACCGCGTCCGAATTGAACGGACTTCCGTTTTCCCATACGCGTTCAGAATCAAACAACGCGACAATTGTTAGCACAGGCGCTTGCAAAAGGGAAAGCAAAAAAACTATTCCCCCGCTTCATGCCCTTCATGTTCTTCATGGTTAAGCATTCCCCCTAGGGGGTGCGGGGCGGCCCGCCCATCTTCTCTTATCCGTGTGTTCCGTGTTATCCGGGGTTAAACTCCCCCTCGTGAAGCTTGCCGGGCACCGTGAACCGAACGTCTTCGGTCGGTTCTCTGGTGCTCCGAGGGTCGCGGGGGGCAGGTCTTTTATTTTAAATTTCAATTTGGCGGGCTAACGGTCAGTCCTAACAATAGAAAATAGCTGAGCGGGATTGGGGCGCGGGGGGGGCCTCACAAACAAAACCGCCGCACGCAGTGCGGTGCCACACGCTTCGCGCCCGAATGGCGTCATGGATTGAATCCGCGGGATCCGCGTTGATCCGTGGCTGAAATCGGGGGTGCGGGGCTTCCCCGCAAAATCCTCCACCGTGCCCACCTTCCCCCCTCAGCGTCCTCTGTGTTGAAACACACATCTTGCACGTTCCAGTTTCCCGTGCGCGGAACTTGCCGGGCACCGTGAACCGGACGCCTTCGGCCGGTTCTCTGGTGCTCCGGCGCCCGGGCCACCGGCTTCGCACCCTGCGTTGACAAAGGATCATCGCGCCACGGTGTGGCGCTCCCACAAAAGGGGCAAAGACCCATCTGTATTCATTTCGCTACCGGCGGGGAACCGCCGGCTCCATTTCAAATGTCCGTCTTCATGTCCTTCATGTTCTTCATGGTTAAACAGGTTCCCGTGCGGCGAAGGGGGGCTATTCCCCCGCTTCCGCGCCCCCGGCAAAGCGGCAGATGCCGCGCTTGGAGGCTGCGGTGAACTCCGCCAGCTCGCGGGCGGGGCTGCCTTCGGGAAACGCCGCCCGCATGCGCGCCACGGCCTCGGTGGTGTTCAGGCCGTCGCGGTACAGCAGGCGGAAGGCGTCCTTGACCTGCTGCCGCTGCTCGGGCGTGAAGCCCGCGCGCTTCATGCCCACCATGTTCAGGCCGGCCACGCTGTTAGAGGTGATGCCCTCCACCAGGCAGAACGGAGGCACGTCCTTGCTGGTCCCGCTGCCGCCGCCCAGCATGGCCAGCCGGCCGATGCGGACAAACTGGTGCACCATCGCGCTGCCGCTGATGAACGCGTTGTCGCCCACCTCGGCGTAGCCGCCCAGCATCGCGACGTTGGCCAGGATCACGTTGTTCCCCAATTTGACATTGTGCGCCAGGTGCGAGCCGGCCATCAGGAAGCAGCCGTCCCCCATCTCCGTTTCGCTGCCCGGCTTCGTGCCGCGGTGGATCGTCACATACTCCCGGATCACGCAGCCCTTGCCGATCCGGACATGGCTCGTCTCGTCCGTGAACGCCATATCCTGGGGCCAGTCGCCGATCACCGCGCCGGTGTGGATGCGGCAGCCGGCGCCGAGGGTGGTGTGGGCCAGGATGCTGGCGCGGGGGCCGATCGTGCAGCCGTCCCCGATCTCCACCTGGCCTTCCACAATGGCAAACGGGCCAACCGTCACGTCCCGGCCCAGCCGGGCGGAGGGATCGACAATCGCGGTGGGATGAATGGTCATAGGAGTCCTCTCTATTCGGTAAAGCTCACGGCGCCCGATTCGCGCAGGCTGGCGAAATCCTCGCCGCCCGGATTGCGCAACCGGCCCAGGATCACGTGGTCGAGAACGGGAATGCCGACCGTCCGGCCGGCGTTCACCAGCTGCTTGGTGAGGCGGATATCCTCGGCCGACGGCGCCGGGTCGCCCGACGGATGGTTGTGCGCCAGGATCACATTGGCGGAAGAGGAGAGAATGGCTTCGCGGAAGACCTCGCGCGGATGGGCCGGGCAGGTGTCCAGGAGGCCCAGCGAGACTTCCACCGGATCCTTGACGAGCCGGTTCTTGACGTCCAGCAGGAGCACCCAGAAGCACTCCCGGTCGAGCGTGCGGGCCTCCTCCCGGAGCACGGCCGCCACCTGGGCGGGCGAGCGGACGGAGGCCCGCACCGGCACGGCCTCCTCCGTCAGGCGGCGTCCCAGCTCCAGGGCCGCCTTCACCACCTGGGCCTTGACCGGCCCCATGCCGGCCGCCTTTTCCAGCGCCGCGAGAGGCGCCTGGGCCAGGCCCGTGAGGCTCCGGTGCTCGTGAAGGAGCCGCTCGGCGATTTGGACGGCGTTGAGGCCGGGAAGCCCGGTGCGGATCAGGATCGCCAGAAGGGCGGCGTCGGAAATATTCTGCACGCCGCGCCGCTCCATCTCCTCGCGGGGGCGGAGCCGCTCCGGCATGTCGCAGACGCGGTAGGCTTTCGGCTCGTCGGCCTCCGGCGCCGCGCCCTCGCGCATGACCTGTTCCCTCTTCGACTTCATCCCGCCCATCGTAACCGGACCGCCCGCCCCGGTCGAGATTGTTTTCTCGGGATTGCCGCTTTCGTCTATTCTGTCATTTTGGCGGGGCGGGATGCCCTGTCGGATTCTCGATCGGTCGCCCGACAACAAACTACGTAAATAGCACAACCGGCAACACAACCGCCTTACTTGCGCCTGTCCACGCCTTATCAGGCGCGGCTACACCAACTTGCCGTCCGTGTGCCATGCCAAAAGAAAAGATCATGAGGCGAGAATCAGGCGGTCTCAAAAGTGCTGGACTTTCAAGCCCGCTTTCGCCTACTCTTGTTGCCCTGTATCCGTTCTATCTTATACGAATATTCGCTCTGGAGAGGTGACCGAGTGGTCGAAGGTGCGGCACTGGAAATGCCGTGTACTCCAAAAGGGTACCGGGGGTTCAAATCCCTCCCTCTCCGCCATTCTACGCTCTTCGCCGAAGCGGCTTGAGCTTCGAATGGCAAGCCATCCTCCTGTACAAGGCGGCAAAGAGCGGAGAATGGCGCCCTTCGAAGCGCAAGGGAGGCTACGCGACCGCAGCGCGTAGTAGGGCGGATCAATCAACCCTCTTAAATGTCCCTAGTCCCTCTTAGCAGGATTTCACAGCCACTTCCTGGCGACAAACGGCACCGCGGCAAGCGCGCAGCCCACCACCAGCAGCAGCCAGATATTGGCGAAGAAATAGGGAAAGACGCACAGCACAAGGCCCGTGATCAGCGTGATCCAGTCATCCTGCTTCTTCCCATAGATGAAATAACCCGCGCCCAGCGAGCCGAAAACAATCCCCAGCATGATGATGCCGAACGATAGATCGCCCATGGGTTCCCCGCTTTGTCTTACGCCACCCCGCAGGCCCGCTCCAGGGCCCTCATATCGCCCGGCCGCGGAGCCTCCAGCTCCAGCCACGCCCGCGTGCGCGGGTGGCGCAGCCGCAGGCGCGAGGCATGCAGCGCCTGCCGGTCCATCCGCAGCCGCGCCCTGTCGGCCTCGGTCAACCCCCCCTGGCAGAACCGCAAAAACAGCTCGGGATCCAGGCCGTACAGCTTATCCCCCACCACGGGAAAGCCGCAGGCGTGAAGCGTGGCCCGGATCTGATGAAGCCGGCCGGTGGAGGGAATCGCCTCCACCAGGCTGATGCCGCCGCCGGACGCCAGGCGTCGGAAGCGCGTGTCCGCCCACTCGCCGCCCGCCTCGGCCGGCGGGACGCCCTCCACAAACAGCCGGCGCTTCCTCACGGGCCCGCCCTCGTCCTCGCGCATGGCCCCGGTGGCGCGGCGCTCGTCCGGGAACAGCCCCTCGACCAGCGCCAGGTACACCTTGTCCACATGCCGGTCGGCGAACTCCGCGTGGCAGATCCGCGCCATCGGGGCTGTTTTCGCCACCACCACCAGGCCGCTCGTCTCCCGGTCCAGCCGGTTGACCAGCACCGGCCGCTCCAGGTGGCGTTTCGCCTTCAACACCGCCCACAGCGTGTGATTGAAATACGCGCCTCCCGGGTGGCACGGCAGGTTGCCGGGCTTGTCCACCACCAGGATGTCCTCGTCCTCGAACACGCAGTCGAACCGGTCTTCCACAGGCGGCTCCAGCCGGCCGCCCAGCTCGGTTTCCACAAGGTCGCCCGGCGCCAGCACATAGGACTCGACCTGGAGCTGCTCGTTCACCTTCACGCAATGCCGCCCGATCGTCGCCCCCCACATCTCGCGGGACAGGTAGGTGAAGCGGCGGGACAGGAAATCCAGCAGGGGCTCGGGTGGCGAACCTGGCGGAATCCGGAACTGGTTCTTTCTTTTCATAGATTGATTCTTCGTCGCATAGGCCTATACTAGAAGACTTGATCATCTGTTGACCATGTTTATCGTACAAGGAGGTGTTATGGCCTTACCGAAGAAAACAGCAGT
>CAIKKV010000121.1 GCA_903828035.1 uncultured bacterium | reverse complement strand
TATTTCCGGAGGGGCGAGCGCTGCGAGCCCTCATACAGGGCTTGCCGCAAAGGGACCATGATTGTATGCTTCCGGACATGAACAAACGGGGGCTGGCTGTTGCGGCGGGGGGCGCCTTATTCCTGGGATCGGCGCTCCTTTTCAATGTCCAGCCGATGGCCGGGCGGCTCCTGCTCCCGCGATTCGGCGGCAGCGCCGCCGTCTGGACGGCCTGCCTGGTCGCCTTCCAACTCCTGCTGCTGGCCGGCTATGCCTATGCCGCGCTGATCAGCCGGCTGCGCCCGCTGCACCAGGTCCTCGCGCACAGCCTGCTGCTGGCCGCGGCCGCGGCCTGGCCGGGCGTCTCCCGCCTGGCGGCGACCGCCGCCGCCGATCCCCTTCCGCCCGTGCTGCGCGTCCTGCTGCTGGTGATGGCCGGCACGGGGCCCGCCTACCTGCTGCTCGCCGCCGGCAGCACGCTGCTGCAAAGCTGGCTGGCGCGGGCCTGGCCCGGCTGGAATGTCTACCAGCTCTACGCCGTCTCCAACGCCGGCTCCCTGATCGGGCTCTTTGCCTACCCCCTTCTCGTCGAGCCCTATGTCGCCCTTCCGGTCCAGCAGGCCGTGTGGCGGGGCCTGTTCGCGGGCTATGGCGTGCTGCTGGCGGGGCTGGCGGTGGCCTTGCTCAGGAAGAGCGGGCCGGGGGCGTCCCGTCTCCAGGAGGAGGAGCAGCAGAGCGGGACGGGGGTGTCCCGGCTCCAGGGGAGTCCCCACTGGTGGTGGATCCTGCCGCTGCTGAGCTCGTTCCTGCTGACGGCGGCCACGGCGTGCCTGACGCAGGACATCACGCCGATGCCCATGGTCTGGTGCCTCCTGCTGGGCGCGTTTTTGCTGAGCTATGTGGTGGGCTTTTCCCGGGCGGGCGAGACGCAGACGCCGCTCTGGGGGCTGCTGGCCGTGGCCTTCATGGCCGTCTTTGCGCTCTTCCGGGAGCAGGGGTGGGGCAGCCTGACCCTGCTCCTCTTCCTGGGCACGGGAGCGGTGCTGTTCGGGGGGCTTTTCCTGTGCGGCCGGCTCTATGCGGCCCGGCCGCCGGCCAGTCGGCTGCCGGCCTATTACCTGGCCATTGCCGCGGGCGGCGCGGGGGGCGGGCTGCTGGCGGGCGTGGTGGCGCCGCTGCTGCTGAAGGGCGTCTACGAGTATGGGGCCATCGCGCTGGCGCTGGCGCTGCTGATCGCCTTTTTCACCTTCCGGCAGCGCCGGAAGATCGATTACGTGGAGGTGGGGCTGACGGCGCTGGCGGCGCTGGCGGTGGGCGTGTTCGAGCCCCTCATTTTCGGGAGCCAGATCCGGCATTCGATCTGGCGGAACCGGAACTTCTATGCGGTCCTGCGGGTCAGCGACACGCCGGTGACCAGCAAGTATGGCGACCAGCTGGGCCGGATGCACAGCCTGGTGCATGGCTCCACGGTGCATGGCTTCCAGGCGCTGACGGCCACCCTGCGGGATGAGCCCACGCAGTATTACGGCCACAATGGCGGGGGGTATCCGATCCGGCGTCAGATCGGGCTGCATCCGAGGCAGGCGCTCCGCGTGGGGGTGGTGGGGCTGGGGACCGGCACGCTCGCGGCCTACGGGCGCGAGGGGGACACGTATCGCTTTTACGAGCTCAATCCCCAGGTGGCCGAGGTGGCGTGGAACACGAACCTGTTCACCTATCTCGCGGAAAGCCGGGCCCGGGTGGAGGTGGCGATGGGGGATGCGCGTCTGTCGCTGGAGCGGGAGCGCGCGGCGGGGGAGGCGCCCTGGGATGTGCTGATCGTGGACGCGTTTTCGGGGGATTCGGTGCCGATGCACCTGCTGACCCGCGAGGCGGTGGCGCTGTTCCTGGCGCGGACGGGGCCGGAGGGGCTGGCGGTTTTCCACATCTCGAACCGGTTCATCGACCTGCTTCCGCTGCTCAAGGCGGCGGCCCGGGATCAGGGGGTCCGCTTCTTCGCCTGGCACAACCGGATGGCGCAGAGCCAGATGGAGTCGGACTCGCGCTGGGTCGTGCTGACGCGCTCGGTGGAGGCCTTTGAAACGGGCGGCAACATGATGACGATTTCCGAGGCGGATATCCCGCCCTTTCCGGTCATGACGGATGAGAGGGGAAGCGTCCTGCGCCTGATCGACTGGCGGCAGAGCCGGATGGAAGCGTATTTGCTTCATCCGGGGGGCGGGCGGGGAAGCGGAGCGTTCGCTGATCCTCGGCCGG
>CAIKKV010000120.1 GCA_903828035.1 uncultured bacterium | reverse complement strand
GGGTACAAGGTGACGCTGACCCTTCCCGACACCATGAGCGTGGAGCGGCGCAAGATCCTGAAGGCGCTCGGTGCCCAGGTGGTGCTGACCCCCGGGGACAAAGGGATGCCCGGCGCCATTGCACGGGCGGAAGAGCTGGTTCGGCAGGATCCCGCTCACTTCTACATGCCGCAGCAGTTCCTCAACCCGGCCAATCCCGCGATTCATGAAAAGACCACGGGGCCTGAAATCTGGGAGGATACGGACGGGACGATCGACGTCCTGATCGCCGGCGTGGGAACGGGCGGCACCATCACCGGCATTTCCCGCTACCTCAAGCGGACGATGAAAAGGAATATTCTCACCGTTGCGGTCGAGCCCGCCAAAAGTCCGGTCCTGACCCAGTGCCGGGAAAAGAAGGAGCTGAAGCCCGGCCCGCACATGATCCAGGGCATTGGCGCCGGCTTTGTTCCGGGGGTGCTGGACCTGTCGCTGGTGGACCGGATCGAGCAGATCGGCAACGAAGAGGCCTTTGAGTTTGCCCGGCGGTTGGCCACGGAGGAAGGGATTCTGTCCGGTATTTCCTGTGGGGCGGCGGTGGCCGCAGCGGCGCGCCTGGCGGCACTTCCGGAGTTCGCAGGCAAGACGATGGTTGTGATCCTGCCGGATTCCGGGGAGCGGTATCTTTCCACCACGCTCTTCGACTGATCCGCGGGAGTCTTATTGCGGGGGCTGAGAGGCGGTCGTTGTCCCGCTGCGGGGGCCGCCGCGTCCGGGGCCGCCCGGGAAGAAGCCGCGCGGCGAGGTGGCTTTGTGGATGGTCTCGATGTAGTCCACGAACTCCCTGGAGCCTTTGTCGTCGAAGCCCAGCTGCTGGGCGGTGTCGTAGAGCAGCAGCGACTGTTCCGTCTCCATGAGCTGGCCGGCCTCGTGCATGCGCTCGAACATCTGGTGGCGCGATTCCTCCCCGCCCTCGGCGGGAGCGGTTTCCCGGGTCATCGCCTCCGTGAACGAGGCGATCGTGGCCAGGAGCCGGGTGTGATTTTCCTGCTGTTCGGCCGACCAGCGGGAGATATCCACCGATTCGAGGAAAGAGACCTGGTCGCTGGCGGCCGATTTGACCCGGTCGCGGAAATCGGCCCGCTGCTGCTGGATCTCCTGGTATTTGGCAGGATCGGATTCTTTCAGGGCGGCCAGCTCTTCCTCGCGCATCCGGCGGTCTCCGCGGAAGGAGCGGTTGGTGTTGCCCGGGTTCCACGCGGCGGCCAGGCGCTGATCGCGCTCCGCCAGCTGCTGGCGCAGGGTGGCCAGCTCGGTTTCGAGGGCGGCCACGGTATCGCTGACGATGGCCGGCGAGGGGGCCGGCGCTGCGGCGGCCGGTTTGGCTGGAGGCGCTTCAATCGCGGGCAGGGCAGGGGTGGGGCGGGAAGGGTTCGCTTCGGAAGGCCGGCTGAGCTGGGATTGCAAGGCCTGGTTGGCCAGATGAAGGTGATTATTATTTATAAGGGCCGTGACCGAAGTGCCAGCGAGCAGCAGGCAGAGGGCCGCTAGAATTTTCTCTCTGTTCATTTTTCCAGTATCCGGAATTTTCACTTGAAAGGGAATGATGGAATTGTTCAAGAAGTTCCTTTCTGATTAATTTCTTTTCCGTCATCCCGAGCGGAGTCCCGCTGCGGGATGGAGTCGAGGGATCTCCATGTTTAGCCGGGATGGACGAGATCCATCGACTGCGCTCGGGATGACGGAATCGTTGCCGGGCTCAGCTAAACAGCGGCTGAGCATTAACGCCGAAACGCGCAACCCGACGGGTCATCCCGCTTTGCCATTGCGATTCGTTCCGCAAGAGGATATTCTCCGGGTTTTAAAGATAACAGGAGGCTGTATGGCTAAGGGTTCCAAGATCGCAGTGCAGATGTATACCGTCCGTGAGTTTGCCAAGACAGGCAAGGACCTGGCGGAGTCGCTGGCCAAGATTTCCGCCATGGGCTATCCGGCGGTTCAGCTGTCGGCCATCGGCTGCATGAACGGCGAGAAGCCCGAGGTGTCGGCGCGCGAGGCCCGCAAGATGCTCGACGACAACGGCTTGAAGGTCATTGCCACGCACCGCGGCTGGGCTGACCTGGTGACCAAGACGGCCCAGGAAATTGAGTTCCACAAGGAATTGGGATGCGACTACGCCGCCATTGGCGGCATTTCCGGGGGGCACACCCCTGAAAACTACCGCCGCTGGCTGGCGGAGGCGAAGCCGGTGATCGCCGCGCTGAAAGCGGCCGGCATCCGGTTTGGCCACCACAATCACAGCGTCGAGTTCATGCGTTTCCCCGAGGACAAGCGCGGCAACCTCCACAACATCCTGGTCGAGGAGGGCGGGGCGGACCTGATGCTGGAGCTGGACCTGTACTGGGTCGAGCATGCGGGCCTGCACTGCGAGCGGGTGCTCGAGCGCTGCCATGGGCGGGTGCCGGTGATTCATCTGAAGGACAAGGAAGTGGTGGCCGAGGGCCCGGTGATGGCGCCGATCGGGGAAGGCAACATGGACTGGCCGCACATCGTGCCCGCCTGCGAAGCGGCCGGCGTGCGCTGGTATTGCATGGAGCAGGACACCTGCCGCCGCGATCCCTTCGACTGCCTGAAGTCGAGCTTTGCCTACATGACCAGCCTGGGCTTGTAAGCGGCCGGATTGCGTGATGCGGGTTGCGCCGTTTCGGCCATGGGTTGACGCGCGCTTTGGCGCGCTGAGGGGCTCAGGCTAGATGGGCCGGGCCCACAAGGCCACGTCCCATCGCCTTCGCCCCTCATCATCGCCAAATCGCATCGCCACCCCGCGGCTGATCGAAACGGCGCAACCCCGTAGCCATCGCGCGCCCTGCGGCTCTGTCGAGCACGCTAGGCCGGCGCGCGAGGCGGTTCCCGAGAGCCGTCCGCTGTTGAAAAATGCCGCCGAAGTCGAGCAGGGGAGGGTCGGAGGCGTAGGCGGCCCCCGGCAATAAAAATGGCATCCTTGACGTTGTATGGTATTGTTCTTTTTGGACGATAACTGTTAAGGAGTCCTATGCGATTCACGATTGCCCTGGCGATCGCGGGGGTGGCCGTTGTGGCCGGCCTGGCCGCTAAACCGGTTCCCCCGCCCGCGGCGCCGTTGCCCGACCTGACGCCCGTCCTGGGCGCTGCCGCCTCCGGATGGACGTTGACTGACCGTGGGGGGCGCCCCCCACGCTACGGCCTCCAGGAGGTCGAGGGTGTGCAGTCCCTGGTTCCCGCTGTTCCGATTTTGTTTATGGCGGGGTCTCCCGAGGTCACGCCGGGCAACGAGGTGACGGCCGTTATTCTTCTGCGGAACGAGACCGCGCTGAGTTCCTTTAAAATGACGGGCGGCCTGACGGGGTCGACGAATGGGACCGACGGGTATTCTCTGGCCGTGACCGCGAAAGAGGGGGCGGAGAGCGCCGGGGTTGCCTTCAAGGCGGTTGCGCAGGGGGCCCGTGAAAGCCTGGCGAAGCACGAGTACAAGGCCCGCTGGATCACCGGGCGCAGCCTGGGCATTCCCGAGGACATCCGCCGCCGGGTCGAATACCTGATGACCACCCAGCCGCGGCTCTGCCGGCAGTGGCTGCAGGTGCGGTGGCAGGTCCGCCCTGAGGGCACGCGGGTCTATATGGACGACCGCCTCGTGTGGGCGGGGAGCTCCAACACGGCCGGCCGGTTCAGCCTGGAGCTTGGAAGTTTCGCCGCCCTCGCCTCGTTTCGCATCGAGCCCCTGCCCGCGCTGGCGAAAGCCGGCTTTGAGCCGATCGCGCTGGATCATTCCCTGAACGCCGCCCAGCTGGACGGCGCCCGGCTGAAACCCGACGGGCTGCCGGCGGCCGGCGCGCTTGCGGAGGTGGGCGGCGTGCCGTTTATCAGGCCGCGGCCGGATGCGCGCGGGAACGATCATGTGGATCTGGAGCCGAGCTGGCTTCAGAATGGATTCCTGGGCGGCCGGGATTCCCCGCGCGACGGCCTGTTTGGCGGACGCTGGGCGGGCACCTGGGGGAACAATCCCTCGCGAGTTCAATTCTCGATTCCCCCGGGGCGCTATTCGGCCATTCACCTGCTGGCCGCGGCCGATTCGGAGCCTGACAGTTTGCCGATTGTGACGGCCCAGTTTTATATTCCCGATGCCGGCCGGCCCGTTCAGACGCGTTCTGCCACAGTCCGGCGTTTTTCGGCTGACGCCGCCGGTGCGCCCCGGCTGCCCGCTGTTCTCGATAACGGGAAAGCCGGCAGCCTCTTCCTGATCACGATTCCCGTGGAGCCCGGCTCGCTGGCCAGCTTTGACGCGGTCGAGCTGGAGCTGACCAAGGGCGTGCGGCTTTACCGGGCGTGGCCCGATCCCATGTATTACAGCTTTCACCCGGCGGGCCTGCCCAGTTCGGTGCATGTGTTCGCCATGACCCTGGAGCAGCCGCCGGTGAGCGTGGAGCTGAAGGCCGCGAACGGCCTGCATGTGTGGACCGCCCCCGAGAAACCCAGTTATACGGTCACGCTCAAGCCCATCCGGGCGGTTGAGCGGGTCTCGCTGGAATTGAGCACCCGGAGCTACGACGGGCTGGAAAAGACGAGCGTGAAGAAGGAGGTGGTCTTCCACAACGGCGAGCCGCAAACGGTGGCGTTCGAGCTGGAGTTGAAGAAGTTCGGCTTTCATGACGTGACCCTGACGCTGGGCACGGGCGCCGTTTTCCAGACCGAGCGCCGCGGGCTGGCGCTGTTGCATCCCGATACGCGCGAAAAGACGGAGTGGGAGCGCGGGCATGGCCCGATTTTCGGATTCTGGAACTGGCGCGGCGGCCACAACACCCCGGCGGAACCCCTGCCCACGATCCTCATGGGGATGGCGGGCGCCGCGGCCGACCATGCGTCCTTCGATGAAAAGGTCAACGACGAAGGCAAGGCGGCGGCCCGGAAATACGGGGTCAAGGCCTACAAGGCCTTCGGGGCGGGCGATCACTATATGACCGCCAATTTCGCCAACGATCTCCAGGCTCTGGGCTATGAAGCCGCGAAGTCCAATTTCGTGGCGAAGCTGGCCCAACGATGGACGAAGCGGGACGACCTGAACCGCCCGATGTTCCTCTCCTTTTTTGCCGAGCCCAGCATCGGGTTGCACACGATGGGCGTGCCGCTGAGTTACGACGGGCTTTCCGAAACGAATGATTACCCGTTCTCCCCGGCCGAGGAGGCCCGCTTTCAATATTTCCTCAAGGGGGTGGTGGAGGGCACCAAGATCGTCAAGGCGCTCTACCCCGACGTCAAATGCCTGCTTCCCCATGGCGATCCCGGCTTTGTGGCGCCGTTCCTGCGCCGGAGCGAAGAGGCGCGCAAGCTGATCGATGGCGTGACGGTGGATGTGCCTGTTTTCGAGCGGCTGCCCGAGTCGCAATTCGGCCAGGTGGCCCTGCACCGGCTGCTGATCTGCCAGGACGCGTTCCGCGCGGCGGGGAATCCGCGCCCCTGGCTGCCCATGTACGAGGGGCCCTGCCTGCCCACGCGGCCGGGCTCGCTGAACCGCGATGAGCATGCCGCCCTGTCCGTGCGCAACTCGCTGATTCTCCTGGCGCATGGCGTGGATTTCCAGACCGGCGGGTGGTGTCCCTTCGACGCCGGCAGCTACTGGGGCGAGCAGCATTACGGCGGCGGCATCTGCGATCCGCTGCCGCTGGCCACGCCGAAGCCCTCCTATGCCGCGTTTGCCTCCATGACGCGAAACCTGAATCGCTGCAATTTCGTGAAGGGCGTTCCCGCCGGAAGCCTGTCGGCGTATGCCATGCAGTTCAAGCACTACAAGACCGGCGCCCTGGTGCATGCGTTCTGGACCATCCGCGGGACCCGGCCGGTCTCGGTGGCGGTTCCGGCGGACGCCAAGGTGGAAGTCTATGATTCGATGGATAACCGGACCGATCTGGCGGTGAAGGACGGGGTTGTGACGTTCCCCATCGGCCAGGCGCCCTGCTATGTGCATGGGCTGGGGGCGTCCCCGGCGATCACGTTGGGCGCTCCCGATCACTCCGACGCCGCCCCGGCGGCCGATGCGCGGGCGCTGGGCAATCCGGGCGATGGCTCCTGGACGATTTCGAACGAACGGGACATGGCCTATGAAGAGAGTTTCAAGGCGTTTATCCGGCGCTATCCTTCGCCCATGACCGCCCAGGTGGTTCCGGCTCCGGCAGACAAGGGCGGAAAGGCGTTGGCCGTGCATCTGGAGAAACCGGCGCGGGAAGTCCGCACGATGCCATTTTATACGACCCTGATTCCGGCCAAGCCCGTTCTGATTCCGGGCAAGGCCAGTCATCTGGGCCTGTGGGTGAAGGCGGCGAGCGACTGGGGGCGTGTTGTCTATGGCGTGCGCGACGCCAAGGGCGAGCGGTGGCTCAGCATTGGGACCAAGGGGGCCTGGAACTGCGATGACATCCATCACTGGAGCTCGTTTAATTTTGACGGGTGGCGCTACCTGCGCTTCGAGCTTCCGGCGTGCAGCCCCTATGATCGGTTCCGCGAGGCGGGTTCCACGTGGTGGGGTTCCTACAGCGCGGGGGACCGCGTGCCGGACCTGCCGCTGACCCTGGAGAAGATCCTGGTGGAGCGGCGCACGCATGCCATCACCGTCAACGAGTTTGAGCCTGCCTCGCCGGAGGACGTCTTGTTGGGCGGCCTGGTGGCGGAGTATGAGACGCCGGAGGACCGGACGGATGAGGCGGTGCGGCGCGACTCCCTGCGCATGCCGGTGCCGGGCGGAGTACCGGAATTGGATAATCCGATCACGGAACTTGCCGCGACAGGCGCGGGCGAAGCCCTTTCCATCACGACTATCAGCATTCCGCTGCAGGAGTCGGACGGCACCCAGTGCTATGTGCATTTCACAACCAATTCCGCGGCCGCTTCTTACGAGATCTGGGCGAGCCCGTATCCCGACGGCCGTGGCGCGGTGAAAATGGGCGATAAGCTGAAGGGGCCCGGTTTGCGGATCCGTGGTTTCCGGCCGGATACGGACTTTTATCTGTTCGTAGCCTGGAAGGACGTTAAAGGCAAAACGTCCAAGCCCTCGGCGGCCTACAAGATCAATTTGAAGGATACGTTCGCCATGAAGTGAGGGCCGGACCGCCGCACACAGCGCGGCGCCACACAAGCCCGGGCGAGAAGCGTGTAGCGCGGCACTGCGTGTCGCGGTGAGTTGAAAGAAAGGGGTTGTCGCGGGATTTTGATAAAAGCATTGTTGAATCTTGAACCCCTGTAAAGGGGGTGGTACGGTGTAAAGGCAGTTCGCCAGTCAGATTAACGGAGTTCGTGTCTTTATGCTGAAGATTATTTTCGCCCTGGCAATGGGGATCATCTCGTCCGCGTTGTTCGCCGAAGAACTCCGCGGCCAAGCGGCGCTTCCCGTCATTACGCTGGATAAGGCCGCGATAACCCTGAAAGTGGGCGAAACGAACCGGCTGGCAGCCGTTGTGGGAGGCTCGCAAAAGCCAGTCCTTTGGTCTTCGTCCAACCCCGCGTTCGCCAGCGTGGGCGCGGACGGCTTGATTGTCGCCCTGCATGAGGGGAGCCTGACCATCGAGGCCAGGCTGGCCGATGAGGCCGCGTATGCGGAGTGCAAGGTGACGGTGGCGGAGCAGAAGGCGGAGCCGCCCGCCCCGGCGGATACCCCAAGGGATATTACAGGGATCCTCATTGGAACGGATATCCGGGAAATGGCCGTGGGCGACGACCTGGGCCTCGTTGCGACATGCCTGCCCTACATGGTGTTCGAAGGCAATCCCTACACCCTGGAGACGAGCGATTCCAATATCCTTCGCGCCAGCCGCGCCAACATCGTGACCGCGGTCGGCACGGGCGTGGTCACGGTAACCGCCCGGACTCCCAACGGCCTCACCGACAGCATCACGTTTGACGTCATGCCCGCCCCGCGCGCAGAGCCTCCCCTGCCCGGGGAAACCTACCAGGTCGAGCTGAAGAGGTTTGGCGTCGCTCAGGATTCGGTTACTCCGGAACAGGCGCTCAAAAACTCGAAAGGCATCAACCAGGCGCTGCTGTACGCGCAACGATGGGGCTACCGGGGCGTGCTATTTCCCCGCGGCTTGTATCTGCTAGATCCCGCGGAGCCCATCTCCATGCGGAGCAATCTGCGTGTCGACCTGAACGGCTCCATCTGGCAGCTCATGCCCAATGCGTACCCTCGGTACTCCATGATCCGGTTCTGTGAGCTGGACGGTCCCAACCTGTTCAGCAACTATGACATCCAGACGGAGACGGTTACGCAGAAGTCGCTGTCGGCGGAGGCGATCGGCAAGTTCGTCGTCCCCGAAGGGGAGACGTCCGTCCTGTCGCTCCCGATCCCGGTTGGGCCGGGGCCGGACCGGCAGGCGCCGGATCAGCGCGCGTGCGCGCTTGAAACCAATGGTGTGTACTTTCTGTCAAGCCCCCTGGGGATCGACAAGACGGTCGTGGACCAGAATAGCCCCAACGGCATGTCCGTCCGGCTGAAAATCAACTATTACAGCAACGCCACCCTTGTGGCTTCCAAGGATCAGGGCCCGATCTGGCTTCGGAGCCCGATTGCCAAATTGTGGTGCGACTTCCCGGCCAACACGCTCAAGCTGCGCACTCAAAACGACTATAACGCCATCAGGCTTGAACTGGCTTTCGACCTGAAAAACTGCGAGGCGGATGTCTACATGGGCAAGCCGGTGTTG
>CAIKKV010000119.1 GCA_903828035.1 uncultured bacterium | reverse complement strand
GTCGAACTCGCCGGGCTCCACGACCCGGCGGCCATCGGCATCCACAATCGCCAGCGCCTCGCAGGGAATCTCGAAGCGGACAAGCTCCTTCTCGCCCGGCTTGAGCGCCACGCGCTTGAAGTCGACGAGCGCCTTCATCGGCCACGTCACCGAGCTTACCAGGTCGCGGACATAACACTGGACAATCTCCACGCCGGGCCGCTCGCCCGTATTCCGCACCGTCACCTGCGCCACCACCGGAGAGCCCTTGGGAATCGCCGCCGATTCCAGGCCCGCCCGCCGGAGGGCGAATGTCGTGTACGTAAGCCCGAAACCAAACGGGAACAGCCCCGTGAAGCCGCTCCCCTCGGGCAGATCCGGATAGCCGCCCTGATGCGCGCCCGGCATCTGCTGGTACATGACCGGCTGCTGCCCCACGTGCCAGGGAAAGCTGATGGTCAGCTTGCCGCAGGGGGCAAAATCGCCCGCGAGAATCTCGGCAATGGCCGTTCCGCCCTCCATGCCGGGATTGAAAACGCACAGGATGGCATCGGCCGTCCTTGCGATCGCCGGCATGGCCAGCGGCTTGGAGGCCAGGAAAACCACAATCACCGGCGTGCCGGTGGCCAGCACCGCGTCATAAAGCGCCTGCTGCGCCCCTTGAAGCTCAAGGGTCGCCGTGCTCTTGCCCTCTCCAGCGAAAGGCAACTGATCGCCCAGGACCAGAACCGCCACATCCGCCTGCTCCGCCAGACGCACGGCCCGGGAGATCTTATGGGGCGCGCCGTCACCGGCCAGCGTGCAGCCCTCCGCATAGTCCACGGCCGCCGTGGCGCCGAACCGCTTCTCGATCCCATCGCGAACGGTCACCGTGCATGCCCGCGGGTGCTTCTGCATGATTCCCTGGCCCTGTCCGGCGCCCAGCGACCAATCGCCCAGCTGGTCCAATTCGCTATCCGCATTGGGCCCGATCACGGCGATCCGCCTGATCCGCTTCGCCGACAGAGGCAGCAGCCCGCCGTTCTTCAACAACACGGCCCCTTCCCGCGCGGCCTGAAGGGCGGTTTTGCGATGCCCGGGGGTTCCTGTAGAAGCTGCGGCCAGGCGATCGTCCGCCAGACGCGGATCCTCGAACAGGCCCATCCGGAACTTGAGTGTCAGGAGACGGCGAACCGCCTGATCCACCTCGGGCAGGGGAATGCGCCCTTCTTTCACGGCGGCCACCGCGCTGTCGAAAAAGGCCGGCGTCATCATCATCAGGTCGTTGCCCGCATGAACGGCCCGGATGGAGGCATCGGCCAGGTCCGGACTGACCTTCTTCTGGTGCACCAGCCGGCCGACGTTGTCCCAGTCCGTCACGACAACCCCGTCAAAGCCCCACTCCTTCCGAAGCACATCGGTCAGCAGCCATCGGTTCGTCGTGCAGGGTTCGCCGTCGATGCACTCGTAACCCGTCATGACCGTGGCGACGCCCGCCTTGACGGCGGCCTCGAACGGGGGCAGGAACCAGCTCCGCATTTTACGGCGGCTGTGATCGGCTTCCGAGGCGTCCCGCCCGCCCGTCGTATCGCCATACCCGGCGTAGTGCTTGGCGCAGGCGGCGATGGAATCCCGGGCCGCCAGGTCAGGCCCCTGGTACCCCCGCACCAGGGCGGAGCCGAAGCGGCCGATGAGGAACGGATCCTCGCCAAAGGTCTCGTTCACGCGGCCCCAGCGCAGATCGCGAGGCAGGCAAAAGACGGGATTGAACGTCCAGTGCACGCCGGTATGCATCATCTCTTCCGCCGTCACGCGGCCCGTCTTTTCGATCAAGGCCTCGTTCCAGGAACAGGACAGGGCCAGCGCGCTGGGGAAGATCGTGGCCCCATAGTGCATGGAGTGGCCGTGAATGGCATCGATGCCGAGAAGGAGCGGAATGCCCAGCCGGCTCTCAAGGGCGATCGCCTGCACTTCCCGCGTCTGTTCGCCCAGGATGCTGAGAACGGAGCCCAGGTGGCAGCGTTCGATCAGCCGGATGATGTCGGGATGGGTTCCGGCGATCTGGGTCATCTGCC
>CAIKKV010000118.1 GCA_903828035.1 uncultured bacterium | reverse complement strand
TGATCCCAGCCAAGTCGAGCTGGCGTTTGACTCGCCTTGGTGTCCGCCCATCGAGGGCTACGGGAACCTTGAGATGCTCGGCTTCGAGGTCGATGCGTTCTACTACGAGGGCGGCATGGGTTTCTGCGGTCGCTTCAAGGACGGCGAGGACGATTACCACGACATCAATGGCGGATCCGCATGGGTTCGCCGCAACATCCCGAGCGAGATCGACGAGGCGTTCGCCATCTCCGACAACATGGAGGAATGGGAAAACGAAACTCCGCCGCGACGACGCCAAGGTGGCAGACGCATGCAGAAACTCCGGCGGTTGCTAGCGCATACCCGCAGCTGTATACCGGACTGAGACAAAAGCGATTCCAGGCCTTGTCTTTTGACGGGTATGCCGAGAACTGAGCACCACCAATGGAAGAGGTGAATGCCTACTGTTTGACTGCGGGAGCAAACGCCGCGCGGAAGCCCAGGAAGTCGTACCGGAAGCCCGGCTCGTAGCTGTACCGGAAGCCCGGCTCGTAGCTGTACCGGATGGCGGCGCGGCAGCCGCTAGCATTGTCGCGCCAGCAGCCACCGCGAATCACGCGGTTCGCGCCTGTGACAGGGCCAGCGGGATCGGTAACCGCGCCAGCTGGGTAGGTGTCATACCTGTCTTGGCACCACTCCCAGACGTTGCCGTGCATATCGTGCAGGCCCCAGGCGTTCGGCTGTTTCCGGCCCACCGGATGGGAGGAGTAGCCGCTGTTGTCATCGTACCAGCCCATGTCCTCTAGGCGGCCGGTGCCGGCATACGCCTTCACACTCCCCGCCCGGCAGGCAGATTCCCATTCCGCCTCGGTCGGCAGGCGAAAACCCGAACCAGCCCGTTGGCAGAATTCTTGGCAGTCATCCCGACTCATCTGCTCTACCGGCAACGACCAGCGATTGACCAGAAAGTCTTTGCGCCAGACCGGGATCTCCCACTTCCACAGTTTCCAACGGATAACATCCTTCTCTGGGAAATGCGAGGGATTCGCCCCCATGACAGCCCGCCACTGGCGCTGCGTCACCTCGTATTTCCCCAGCCAGAAGCCCTGGGTCAAGGTCACTTCATGCTGGGCTTCATTCGGTCCAAATGGCTGGCGACCCGGCTCCGAAGCCGGGCTGCCCATCATGAACTTGCCCGGCGGACACCAGACCATCGCCATCGTGGTCCTGCCGCCAAGATCCGCCAACCAGACATCGCCGGCTTTATGAGGTCCAGGAGGCGGCGTGGGCATTCCCTTGGGCTGCGGCCAGAAGATGGCCAGCAGGACGGGTAGCAGAAGCGCCGCCACCACGACCAGCAAGATGATCATCCACTTCTTCATCGTCATCGTCCTTTTACATCAACCCAACCCCCAATAGGAGCGTAACACCTTAAACCAATCCGACCGAAAGTCAACGATCCCGGAGCCCACTGTGGCCCCGGGCTTTTTGTTGCCCGCAATCCCCAGTTCCCAAACACCAACCTAAGGAGAACATCACCATGAGCGACACCATCTCTGAACTCGCCGCCCTCAAGACCATCAACTTCGACGCCGGGCTGATCTTCAGCGGCACCTCGTCGCAGCGTCCCGTCGTCGGCTACGAGGCGCCGAGCGCCTTCACCCCCGCCCGGGACCCCGGGTACGTCTTCCACGAGACATCGCGCGAAGTCATCGTCTGGTTCCTTTCCCAGTCCGATCCCCTGTATCTGTTCGGCCCCACTGGCTCGGGCAAGACCAGCCTGATCAAGCAGCTCGCCGCCAAGCTCAACTATCCGGTGTTCGAGATCACCGGGCATTCCCGGCTCGAATATCCCGACATGGTTGGGCACCTGGCGGTCGAGAACGGCTCGATGACCTTCCAGTACGGACCGCTCGCCCTCGCCATGAAGTACGGCGGGCTCTTCCTCCTCAACGAGATCGACCTGCTGGATCCCGCTACTGCCGCCGGGCTCAACACCGTCCTCGATGGCGCGCCGCTGTGTATCCCCGAGAAGAACGGCGAGCTGGTGCAGCGCCACCCGAACTTCCGGTTCGCGGCCACCGCCAACACCAATGGGGCCAGCGACGAGCATGGCCTGTACCAGGGTACGCTCCGCCAGAACCTGGCCTTCATGGACCGCTTCTGGCTCTGCGAGATCGCCTATCCCGAGGCCTCCACCGAGGAGGCGCTGCTGAAGAAGGCATA
>CAIKKV010000117.1 GCA_903828035.1 uncultured bacterium | reverse complement strand
GTTTTCGTGGGGGGATGCCGCCGCCAATCTGGCGGGTGCGCTGGTCGCCGCGGCGTTCGTGGCCGCGTGGTTTTGTCGCAAGCCGAAGTGACGTTATCGGCAGTCGATGCGGATCAGGTCGCCGTAGCCCAGCCGGGGCAGCAGTAACGTCCACCCGTCCGGCCCTGTTTTGACTTCCAGCTTACCGCAGAAGGCGGATTGCGCGCCCGCGGGCTTTCCTGTTCCCTCCGGCGGCTGCAAGGTGATTTTCACCGGCTGATTGATCAAGCCGTTGTAATTGGCCAGCGGCAGAATCAGGCACCCCGGGGCGGCCAGCAGCCGCGTGTCGATGTAATCAGGATCCGTTTTAACGCGTGTAACCAGGCCGGCCTGCCGGAGGGGCGCCAGGATCAAGGCGGCGGCCGCGGCATCGTAATCCGTGATGGACCGGTGGGCGCCGATCGAGCGGTCCGGCACGACCGGCTCCGGCACGGTCAGCCCTTTGTAGAGATAAGCCAGCCCCGGGAGGGCGGCCACATAAACGATACGGCCCTTGCCCAGTTTTTTTGAAAGAACCGCGGGCGAGCCGTCGTCGCTGTGAACGGCCAGGATCTCGGTTCCGGGTGCGGGCTGAATGGTTTCGCGCGCGGCCAGGACGGGGAAGGACCAGGCGCCGTTTTTCTCCCGGATCGTGGCGAGCGGCTGCAGGAAGGGCAGTTCCTGGCTGGTGCGGATGAAGGTGTCACGGGTGTCGATGTGCCGCGACGCCAGCCCCAGGAAGGCCTGGAAATCCGGATTCGGCTCACGGTAGGAGCCATAGCGACCCACCCCCGAGGTTGCCAGCAGTATGCCGCCGCTTTTGACCCAGCGCTCCAGGGCCGGCCGTGCCTGGGCGGGGATGCAGTCGCCCGCCAGGATCAGCACGCGGTAGCCTTTCAGCACCGATGGCTGCAGATCGGACTCCACGAGTAGATCCGGGGAGAAGCCGGCAAAGGTGAGCGCCGAATAAAGGCCGACCCGCTCCTGGTGGAAGAGCAGGCGGATCCGTCGGAAGGCGGAGGCCCCGTAGTCGTGGCTCGCAAAATCGCGCGCCGCGCCTGCGAAGTCCCAGCGCTCCGTGCTTTCGCTGACCAGCAGCGCGACGGGCGAGGGGACCACGCGCGACTCGGGCAGCGCCTCCCCGGCGAGGGCCATGGCGTAATTGACATCGCGCACGGCCACGTAGCGGGAAAGGTCGCGGAAATCGATGTAGTTCTCGGTGAACGTCTCGTTCATGCCGATCCCGAAAAAATCGAGCAGCTTGCAGCCGTGCGCCAGGTGCGTGAAGGCGGTGCGTCGGAAATCACCATCGGTGTTCCCGGGCGAGTGGGGCATGGTGTACTGCCGGATCACGGCTTTGGGGTTGTTCCGCATGCCGGCCCGGAACAGCTCAGACACGTAGCCGTTGATGAGGGGCGTCACCTGCCCCAGCTGCCAGAAGTACTCGCTTTGGCGCCCCATGTCGGCGGCGCCGCCGCGGAACCATTTCACATACATCGTGGTGGACGGGTAGTAGAAGGGGTAGCAGGAGTAATTGGCTCCGCCGTACACATCGGGGCCGAACGCGGCCTTGATCCGCTTCAGGCCCTGGGAGGCCGCCGCGATCGCCGTGTCTTCATAGAAGATCAGCGAGTCCACATAGAGCCGCGGCTTTTCGGCCGCGGCGGCTGACGAGGAGTCCGGCCTGAGGGCCGCGGGATTGAAATCGCCCCAGGCCGGGCGCCAGTAATCTTCCGGGCGGAAGCCGCTCCTGTTTTCCGCCAGCCATTTCCGCCAGAGGGGCGGAAGGCCGGCCGCCGGATCCGGGGTGATGAGGCGCACCCATTCCTCGAAGGCGATTTCGTCGCCGTAATCATACCAGCGCAGCCAGGGCAGCGAGCCGTCGGCCTCGTGCTCCTTGCGGACGCGGGCGATGTTGGCGGGGGTGGGGGGGCACCGGTATTCCTGGTGGACGACGCTGCGGCTGGGGGGGATGCCGGCCGCTTTGAGGTTGCGGAGGGTGACCGGATCGGTGGCGGTGATATTGCGCATGCCCAGGGCCGCGTGCACGTGCGCATAGTTGCGGCAGTAGGGCGTGTCTTCATTCATGGGGCTCCAGTATCCGCCGTAGGCCAGCGCGAGAGTCGGGGCAAGGCCGGGAGCCGGGTTCAGCCGGAGGGCCGCCAGGATGCGCTCCTGGGCTTTGGTCACGGCAATGGCCGTTTCGCCTTTCCCCGGGTAGGGCGGCAGGAAAATCCCGGTCCATTCGCCGGCCGATTCCGCCGTCTCTTCCGGGTTCGCGGATCCGAGGGGGCGCACGGATACGGCGAACGGCTGGGGTTGGGAAGGCGAGAACCGCATCAGGGAGAAGTGGGCCGTATCCTGACAGGCCAGGGGCAGCCAGGCGGAGGCGGCTCCGGGAAGCAGGCGGATGACTCCGGCGGCAGGATCGTGCCGGTTCCAGGGTGTTCGATTGTAGACCTGGGAAGCCTCAATCGTCAGAGGGTTCGTTCCCCGGTTGGTGTATTGGACTTCATACCGGGGGCCGACCGCCTCACGGACGGCGTCCAGAATGGGATAAAGCGAATTGCCGGGATAGCGTTTGCGCCATCCGTCGGTCAAGTCAGCGGTCAGGTAGAAGCAGTCGACGAACCGGCGGGCTGTACGTCCGGGAATGAGGGGCTGTTCCACGGTTTGGAGGGTGAGCCGGGCCTCGCCCGCGGACAAGGCGGGCAGGTCCAGGGATTCCTCCGCCAGGCCCTCGTTGCCCCAGGGGGGATCGTATTGGTCGGAGGGGGTCAATTGCCCGAACGCGAGCCGGGGATTGTCGCGCCGGCCCGCTACGGTGGAGGCGATCTCACGGCCATTCTGGCTGACGGTGACGCGGAATCGGCTTTCAGTGAAAGGCATGTATTCGTAGCGGATCCAGAGCCTGTAGGCTCCGGCGGCGGGAACGGTGAACGTGCAGGCGGCGAGGGCGTTCGTGTCGGCGGCTTCGGCGCCGAGCAGGCGTTCGCCGGAGATGTGGCTGAAGCCGATGATGTCGGCGCAATAGTTGCCCTCGCCGTTGCGGACGACGCGCCAGCCCCGGGAAATGGTAAAATCCTCGGCTTCCAGTCCAACGGCCGGAATGG
>CAIKKV010000116.1 GCA_903828035.1 uncultured bacterium | reverse complement strand
TGGATTGGCGCACGAGAAGCGAGATCCCTCGGCTACGCTCGGGATGACCGAGGGAGTACTGCCTTACCGGCGTTCCGCACTTAGCACGATAACTTTTCGCGGCTTTAGCGTCTTTCGTAGTTAAGGGAGCAGGACTCTTGGGTCGAAATGGTGTGATAATAAAACAGAAAAAAGATGTTGCGGAACCCCTCGTATTACTTAAAGATAGGCACCCTAATTTTCAACTCGGATAAGGTGCATGAGTAAAAAACTGGTCATCGTCGAATCTCCCGCCAAAGCCAAGACAATTGGAAAAATCCTGGGGGAAGACTTCGTGGTCAAGGCCTCCATGGGCCATATTCGCGATCTGCCTGTCAAAGGCATCGGTATCGCCTTTGACAAGGATTTCGCGCCCCGGTACGAAGTCACGCCCGACCGGGTCAAGATCGTCAAGGAGCTCCAGGCCGCGGCCAAGTCCTGTGACGAGGTCTTCCTGGCGCCCGATCCTGACCGCGAAGGGGAGGCCATCGCCTGGCATCTCGAAACGTTGCTCAAGGAAATCATTCCCGACGTTCCGTATCATCGCGTCACCTATAACGAAATCACGCCCCGCGCCGTGCGGGAAGCGTTTGCCAACCCGCAGGCGCTGAACATGAAGCTGGTCGACGCCCAGCAGGCCCGCCGGGTGCTGGACCGCATCGTCGGCTACAAGGTCAGCCCGCTGCTCTGGAGCCAGATCCAGCGCAACACCAGCGCCGGCCGCGTCCAATCCGTCGCGCTCCGGCTCATCTGCGAGCGCGAGCAGGCCATTCGCGCCTTCACGCCCGAAGTCTACTGGCTGATCGGCGCCGATGTGCGCAAAGAGGTCGCTCCCGTGGATCCCTTTGCCGTCCGCCTGGCCCGCATCAAGGGTGAAAAGGCCGATATCCGCAGCGCGGAACAGGCCGACGCCATCCGCGCCGATCTCGACAAGCGCAAGCTGCGCGTGAAGGGCGTGGCCATCAAGGAGGTGTCCCGCAAAGCCTTCCCGCCGTTCATCACCAGCACGCTCCAGCAGGCCGGCTCGCGCGTCTACAATTACACGCCGTCCCGCACGATGCGGATCGCCCAGGAGCTCTATGAAGGCGTGGACCTGGGCGAGGGGCCGACCGGTCTCATCACCTACATGCGTACGGACTCCGTCAATATCTCCAAGGATGCCCAGGCGTCCTGCCGGGAGTTCATCGCCCAGACTTTCGGGCAAGCTTATGTTCCCGAAAAGCCGAATGTCTACAAGTCCCGCGGCGGCGCCCAGGAAGCCCATGAGGCGATCCGCCCCACCGATGTCGCCCGCACGCCCGACAGCCTGAAGGGGCGGATCGGGAACGACGAGTGGAAGCTGTATGTCCTGATCTGGCAGCGCTTCGTGGTGAGCCAGATGACCCCGGCCCGCATCGAGCAGCGCACGGCCGAAGTGGAAACCGAAACCGCCCCTGGCGCCGTGGCCGATTACCTCTTCCGGGTCACGGCCTCGCAGGTCGTCTTCCCCGGCTACATGGCCGCCGCCGGCGACTGGAAGCCCAAGGCCAAGGATCCCGAGAAGACCGACGAGGACAAGCCCTCCAGCCCGGATGAGGAGCCCGAGGTCGATCAGTTGCCGCCCCTGGTGGCCGGCGAACCCCTCGAGGTCCTGAAGTGGCTCGAGGAGCGCAAGGAGACCCAGCCGCCGAATCGCTTCAGCGAGGCCACGCTGATCAAGGCGCTCGAGGAAGAGGGCGTGGGCCGCCCCAGCACCTATGCCCAGATTCTCGCCACCCTGCATGTGCGCCGCTACATTTCGAAGGAAAAGCAGAAGCGCGCCATTCTCCCCACGCCGCTCGGCGAAAAGGTCAACAAGCTCCTGGTGAGCGTGCTCAACGAGTTGTTCGACGTGACCTTCACCGCGGCCATGGAGAAGAAGCTCGACGAGATCGAGGAGGGGAAGGTCAGCTGGACCGACATGCTGCACACCTTCTACGACCAGTTCCAGATTTGGATGGAAAAGGCCAAGGGGCCGCCCGCCGAGATCGATCATGTGCGCCGGCTGCTGGATCTGCTCAAGCAGGTCAAGGAGTGGGCGCCGGGCGTGGCGACCGGCGCCAAGGGCAAGATCAAGGGCGACGCGGAATTTGTCGCCTCCGTGGAGAAGCAGTTGAACACGGGCAAGAAGCCCGTCTCCGGCCGGCAGCTCGAGGCCCTTGGCCGCCGGGCGGCCCGCTATCGCGACCAGCTGCCCGACGTGGCCCCGGTTCTTCAGTCGATGAACCTCGGCCCCCTGCTGGACGAGGCGCCGCCGCAGCCGCCCTCCGCCGCCAACGTGCGCAAGCTGGCCCTGTTGAGCGCCATCGAGCTGGATCCGCCCGAAACCCGTCGCGGAAGAACCTACGATGACAAGGCGTTTGTCGCGTCGCTCAAGCAGCGCGCCGATGGCGGGCGCGAGCTGTCTCCCGCCCAGGCCGCCTCCCTCGATCGGCTGGTGCTCAAGTATGCCACGCGCATCCCGACTTTCGAAGAGGAACGCGAGCAGCTGGTCCTGCAGCCCGACGGGCCGGAAGGCGCCACCGGCGGCGCGCCCGATCCCGAGGCGAAGGCCATGGTCGACCGCTTGTCCCTGGTCCAGCAATGGGACGAACCCACGACCAAGGGGAAGCGGACCTTCGACGACAAGGCGTTCTTCACCTCCCTTTCCACGCAGTTTGCCCAGCGCGGGCGGCTGTCGCCCCGGCAGGTGGGCGCCTTGAAGCGGATGGATAAGCGCTACTCGGCCAAGACGGGCGCCGCTCCGGCGGATCCCGCCGCGGACGCTCCGGAAGATGATGCTCCGGAGAAAGTCTGAAAGGCGCGATGAAAGACCGGTTGGGTTCAGATCCGGCCATTCGCGAGTTCCGGCGTCACCTCCAAACCGAGGTCAATGCGTCGGTTCATACCGTATCCGGCTATCTCCAGGATCTGGCCCAATTTGTTGACAGGACCTGGGGGCCGGATGCGAAGCCCCCGTTTTCCTGGAAAAACGTGGATCGGCTGGGCGCGCGCGGGTTCCTGGTGGCGCTGCAGAAGGAGGGGCTTTCCGCCTCAAGCCTGCAACGCAAGCTGTCCAGCCTCCGCGCCTTTTACCGTCACCAGATGCGCGAGGAGCGGATGACGGTCAATCCCTTCAGCGGGTTGTCGGGCCCGAAAAAGCCGCGCAACCTGCCGAACGTGCTGTCGGTCCAGGAGACGGCCCGGCTGCTCGAGGCGCCCCGCGCCCTCGCCGCCCGCAACGGCGGAGCCAAGCCCCAAAACCGAATCCGCCGCAAGGCGGAGGACGCGTATGCGGTGATTCGCGATACCGCCATTCTCGAGGTGCTGTATAGCACCGGCGCCCGGATCAGCGAGCTGACCGGCCTGACCGATACGCAGGTGGACCTGCTGTCGGGCGTCGTGGTGGTTCGCGGCAAGGGGCGCAAGGAGCGGATGTGCCCCCTGGGCGATCCCGCCTCCCGCGCGCTGAAGGCGACCCTGGAGGCGCGCTCCCGCCTGTTTCCCATGCGGAGCCGGTCGGCGGCCGCCTCGCGCCCGGTATTCACGAACCTGGCCGGCGGATCGCTGACGCCCCGCTCGGTGGAGCGCAACCTGAAGAAGTACCTGGTGGAGGCGGGGCTCAACCCGTTGCTCTCGCCGCATGCGCTGCGCCATTCCTTTGCCACGCACCTGCTGGATGCCGGGGCGGATCTGCGCAGCGTGCAGGAGCTGCTGGGCCACGCCAGCCTGTCGACGACCCAGATTTACACGCACGTGTCGGTGGAGCGGTTGAGAAAGGTGTATGACGACGCCCATCCGCGCGCCTGAGGCGCGGCGGGGAAGGAACCCATGATCTGGTTTTTCTATAATCTCGTGTTCCTCATCGGGTTTACCCTGATGCTGCCTCACTTCCTGCTCCGCATGAACAAGCGGGGCGGCTACCGCGATTGCTTCGGCCAGCGCTTCGGCTGCTACGACCCCGGGATCCGGGGGCGGCTGGCGGAGGGCGGCCGCCTGTGGATTCACGCCGTGAGCGTGGGGGAGATTTATGTGGCGCTCGACTTCATCAAGGCCTACCGCCGCCGGGATCCCGCCGCCCGCTTCATCCTGAGCACCGTCACCTCCACGGGGCGCGCCCTGGCCCTGGCCAAGGCCGATCCGGCCGATGTGGTGCTTTACTTCCCGCTCGATTTCCCCCTGTTTGTCCGGCGCGCGCTCGATGTCGCCCGGCCGCGGATCCTGATTCTGACGGAAGGCGAGCTGTGGCCCAACATCCTGCGGCAGTGCGCGGCCCGCGCCATTCCGGTGGCGATCATCAACGGCCGGATGTCGGCGCGTTCGGCGCGCGGCTACCGGCTGTTCCAGCCCCTGACCCGCCGGATCCTGAACAGCGTGACCCGGATCTTTGCCCAGAGCGCCGCCGACCGCGGGCGCTACCTCGGGCTGGGCGCGGAAGCCGGCCGGGTTGAACAGCTGGGGTCCGTCAAATATGACCAGTGGCCGGATCCCGAGGCGGCCGTCCGGGCCACGGCGCTCTTGAATCGGCTGGGCTGGCCGGCCTCGGCGCTCATTCTGCTGGGGGGCTCCACCTGGCCCGGCGAGGAACGCGCCCTGGCGGAGGCGTTCAAGCGTTTGCGGGTCCGTCATCCCGGGTTGCGCCTGGTCCTGGTGCCCCGTCATGCCGAGCGGGCGGGGGAGGTGGCGGAGGAGCTGGGCCGGCTGGGGCTGAAGGTGCTTCGGCGGTCGGCGGTCACCACGACGCCCGCGGCGGCGCCCGAGGTGCTGCTGGTCGATACGACCGGCGAATTGAAGGCTTTTTACGCGGCTGCCCAGGTGGTCTTCGTGGGCAAGAGCCTGTTCGGAAACCACGGCGGCCAGAACTTCATCGAGCCCGCGGTCTACGGAAAGCCCATCCTGACAGGACCGAACCTGGAGAACTTTCCGGCGATATCAGGCGATTTCATGGAAGCCGGGGCCCTGGTTCAAGTGGCGGATGCCGATGCCTTGTTCGCCCAGGCGGACCGGTTGCTGGGGGACCCCGCTGAAAGGGCCTTGATGGGAGAGCGGGCGGCCGCGCTGGTGGCGAGCCGCCGCGGGGTCACCGAAGCAACGGTTGGCAAGGTGGCCGCGCTGGCCGGAGGAGTCCAATGAAGCCCGACAATTGTGTTTTCGAGGTGTTGGCCCGCGATCCGGGCTCCGCCGCCCGCTGCGGGCGGGTGCATACGGCCCACGGGCCGGTGGATACGCCCGTGTTCATGCCCGTGGGCACGCAGGCCACGGTCAAGGCCATGAGCCCCGTCGAGCTCGAGGAGCTGCAGGTGCCGATTCTGCTCTCCAACACCTACCACCTCATCATCCGGCCGGGCATGTCCGTGATCGATGCCTGCGGCGGGTTGCACAAGTTTATGGACTGGAAGCGGCCCATCCTGACCGACAGCGGCGGCTTCCAGGTGTTCAGCCTGGCCGATCGCCGGAAAATCCAGGACGACGGGGTGTCATTCCGGTCGCACGTGGACGGGACGCTCCTGTTCCTGGGGCCGGTGGAGGCCATGGACGCCCAGAGGCGGCTGGGCTCCGATATTGCCATGGTTTTTGACGAGTGTCCGCCGCATCCGTGCGACCATGATTATGCTTGCACGGCTGTTAAAAGAACCCTAACATGGGCGGCTCGATGTAAAGATCAGCCTCGCGCGGCGGGGCAGCTGGTTTTCGGGATTGTCCAGGGCGGCGTCTATCCGGATTTGCGCGCCCAGTGCGCCCGGGAGCTGGTGGACATCGGGTTTGACGGGTATGCCGTGGGCGGCGTGAGCGTGGGGGAGTCCGAAGCGGAGCTTCTCAACGGGATTGCACATTCCGTCCCCGGCTTGCCGGAGGACCGGCCCCGCTATGTGATGGGGGTCGGCGATCTGCGGCAGATGGTGGACGCGGTGGCGCTGGGCGTGGACATGTTCGATTGTGTCATGCCCACGCGGATCGCGCGCAACGGCGGCGCGTTCACGAAGCGCGGGCGTTACCCGGTCAAGGCGGGGCGGTACAAGGAAGACACCCGGCCGGTGGAAGAAGGATGCGCGTGCTATGCCTGCCGGCATTTCACGAGGGCGTACATCCGCCACCTGCTTCAGGCGGACGAGATCCTCGGGGTCCGGCTGCTGACGGTTCACAATCTGCACCGGTACATGACGGTGATGGCGGAGATGCGGCAGGCGATCGCGGCAGGCGCGTTCGCGGCGTTCCGGGAAGAGTTTTTTGCGCACTACAAGGAGGAACAGGAATGACGGGTTTCACGACGATGAATATTCTGGCCATGGCGTCGCCGGCCGGCGGGGCGGGGCAGCAGGGAAGCATGCTGCCGATGATCGGGTACATGGTGATCTTTTTCGCCCTCTTCTACTTCCTGATGATCCGCCCGCAGGCGCGGCGCGAGAAGGAGCGGAAGAAGATGATCGAGGAGATGAAGACCGGCGACCGGGTGCTGTTTTGCGGCGGCATGCTGGGCACCGTGAGCAATGTGAAGGAACAGGTGCTGGTCATCAAGATCGCCGACAACGTCAAGGTCGAGGTGGCGCGCGGAGCCGTTCTGCGCGTGCTGGCGGCCGACGAGAACGTGGGCGATGTGGACGTGGCGAAGCAGGGTTAAGGACAGGAACCGGGAGCAGCTGCGGGTTATGGATAAGAAATTTATTCTGAAGTGGGTGATGCTGGCGGTGCTGGTGTTCGGGTCGATGGCCGTGATATGGCCGCCCAAGGACAAGATTCCGCTCGGCCTCGATCTGAAGGGCGGCTTGAGCTTCACCGTCCAGATCGACGAGGAGTCCATCCGGACCCAGGTCATGGAGGAAACCCCCGACCTGACTCCCGAGCAGATCGCCACCCGCCTTCCGGACGCCATTAAAAAGGCCCAGGAGCGGGCGCTGGAGGTCATCCGCAACCGCATCGACGGCATGGGCATCTCCGAGCCCATCATCTACCCCGAGCAGCAGAGCCGCATCGTCATCCAGCTGCCCGGCATCTCGTCCAACAAGATCGAGGAGGCCACGCGCTCCCTTCAGAGCGCCGCGTTCCTCGAGTTCCGCCTGGTGCATCCCGACAACAGCGCCCTGGTGCAGAAGCTGTTCGATAGCCGCAAGGCGCCCGAGGGCTATGAGATTGTGACGCTGGACGACGAGGGCCGCGAGA
>CAIKKV010000115.1 GCA_903828035.1 uncultured bacterium | reverse complement strand
TTTGCATGGGGAAGATCCGCCGGGATTAGAGGGAGTAGACGGTGGCGGCGGGCAGCACAGAGACCCCGGCCTTGACCAGGGCGCTCAGGGCCAGGTCGATGTTCTCGAAGCGGAAAACGACCACGGCCTTGTCAGTGGCCTTTTCAACGAAGGCATACATGTACTCCACGTTCAAGCCGGCCTGCTCCAGCACGCCCAGCACATGGGCAAGGCCGCCGGGCTGATCGCCGACCTCCACCGCGATCACCTCGGTGAGGATGACCGTGTGGCCCTTGGCGCGCAGCGCGCGAAGGGCGCCATCCACATCATTGACGATCAGGCGGAGAATGCCGAAGTCGGAGGTATCGGCCAGGGAGAGCGCGCGGATATTGATGCCGGCCTCGCCGAGGGTGCGGGCCACATCAGCCAGGCGGCCGGTGCGGTTTTCCATGAACAGGGAGATTTGTTTTAATTTCATGGCGTGTGATCGACAAAGACCACGCGCTGCACCTTGCCGGCGGCGCGCTCGAGTGATTTGGGCTCCACCAGGGTGATTTTGGCGCTGAGGCTCAGCATGCTCCGCATCTCGTCGCCGATCCGGCGGCGCAGGGCTTCGAGCTGCTTCACCTCGTCGGAGAAGAGCCGCTCCGAGACCTCGACCTTGACTTCGATGTCGGCCAGAATGCCGGTCCGGTCGACGACGATCAGGTAATTCGGCTCGACCCCCTCGATCTTCATCAGCACGCTTTCGATCTGGGAGGGGAAGACGTTCACCCCCCGGATGATCAGCATATCGTCGGTGCGGCCCGACAGGCGCTCGATCCGGCGGAACGTGCGGCCGCACCCGCAGGGCTCCTCGATGATCCGGCTGATGTCGCGGGTGCGGTAGCGGATCAGCGGGATCGCCTGCTTGGTGAGGCAGGTAAAGACCAGCTCGCCGGACTGCCCGGCCGGCACGGGATGGCCGGTGGCGAGGTCGATGACTTCCGGGTAGAAATGATCCTCGAACACGTGAAGGCCCTGCTGCTCCAGGCATTCCCCGGCCACTCCGGGGCCGATGACCTCGCTGAGGCCGTAGATGTCCAGCGCCTTGATGTGCAGCCGGTCCTCGATCTGGCGGCGCATGGCCTCGGTCCACGGCTCGGCGCCGAAGAAGCCCGCCTTGAGCTTGAGCGAGCGGATGTCGATGCCCTCTTCCGCCGCCACCTCGGCCACCTGCAGCGCGTAGGACGGCGTGCACGCCAGCAGCGTGGTGCCGAAATCCTTCATCAGCATCAGCTGCTTCTTGGTGTTTCCGCCCGACATCGGAATCACGGCTGCGCCCAGCTTCTCGCCGCCGTAATGGAGCCCCAGCCCGCCCGTGAAGAGCCCGTAGCCGTAGGCCACCTGGAGGACATCCCTGGGCGTTCCGCCGCCATTGGCCAGCAGGCGCGCGCAGCAAACGGACCACATGTCGATGTCTTCCCGGGTATACCCGACCACCGTCGGCTTACCCGTGGTGCCGGACGAGGCATGGATCCGCACAATCTGATCCATGGGCACCGCGAACATCCCGAAGGGGTACTGCTCGCGGAAGTCGTCTTTCACGGTGAAGGGAAGACGGCCGATATCCTCGATGGAGCGGATATCCGCCGGCTTGAGGCCGGCTTCGTCGAACTTCCTGCGGTAGAGCGGCACGCGGTCATAGGCACGCTCGACCGCGCCCCGCAGCCGTTCCGACTGCAGGACGCGCAACCGGTCCCGGGACCGGCATTCATTTTCGGTATCGAAATAGACGGTCATAAACGCTTAGAAGCTATAGCCGATTTCCCACCGCATGAAATAGGCGGTGTCACGGTCGGATTTGTAGTAATCGCCCGGCTCCAGCATTTCAACCACGATGTGGCCCTTGACCACATCCTTGGCGCTGATTCCGGGATGAGCCAGGGTCGATCCGATCGTGGCGCCGGCATACAGCCCGCGCTGATGACCGCCGCCGGGACCATCCGCCTCGGGCGCCATGACCTGCCCCAGCATGGCCGAAACAATGGTGTCCTTGCTGAGGCTCAGGCCGGCGTGGGCATAGGCAAACGTAAGGTTGGACCACCGGGCGGCTCCATCGGCATCAAAGGTGTAGGCCAGCAAGTCGGCGGTGCCGTTCTGCGGATAACGGCCCCAGAGGGGGTTCCAGCCCTCGTCGTCCTTGGAGGAGGGATCATCGCCCGAGTACCAGGTCACGCCCAGCTTCGACCAGGGCTTCGCCGCCGTGTCGCGCAGGAAGGCAGCCTTGACCCCGCCATCCACCATGTACCCCATTACATCCTGCCCGTCGCGATCGCCCACTTGACCGGCGGCTTCCAGATTGGCGCTCAGCAGATCGTTGATTTTGACGGCAACCAAGCCGCCCACCGTATGCACGTCCAGCTGGGGGATCGTCGCGGCCCCGTTCTGCCAATCGCTCTCGTGCTTGTAGATGTAATAGCTTTCCAGCCAGACATCCTTGGCGAGCGC
>CAIKKV010000114.1 GCA_903828035.1 uncultured bacterium | reverse complement strand
GCGCTTTTCCGCCCTGAGGGGCGACGGCTGGATGAGCCGGGACCATTATTCCACGTCTCATCGCCGTCGCCCCTCATCATCGGAAAATCGCCTCGCCATATTCCGGCTGACGGAACGCCGAACCCGACTAGCCCTCGCGCGCCCGGACCTCTCTGAGGATCCTTGGGCGGCGCGCGACGGGGTTCCCTTATGAGCCCGACGACAACAGTCGCAAGAGATGAAGGGCGCTTGGTAATCTCAGCGATGGGCTTGGGCGGGAACCATCCCGCCGGGACTTCAGTCCTATCGGGCCTTACCGGGCGTAGGCGGTGAAGACCTTCCGGATGCCCTCGGCCATTTCCAGGATATTCTGCTCCGTGTGGAATCGGCTGAAGGCGTGGAGCATGATCCCCTCGCGCAGCAGGCGCTGATGGACGGGCGTCGGGTCGTAGGTGTAGGAATAGGACCGGCCGTCCGGTTGCACAAAGGGGTACATCCGCCGGGCGCCCTTCAGCCACGGGCGCGCGAGCCGGGTCTGGAAAACCGGCTTCTGGATCAGATCGTATTTCCCGTAGGAGCTGGCGGGGACGCCCTCGGCCACCAGGGCGTTGATCAGGGTGTCGCGATCGGCCTTCAGCTGGCGGGGCTTGATCGCCAGGGACGTCCACCAGTAGGTCCCGTACCCGCCCGGCAGGCAGGCGGGGAGAGCGGCGCCCGGGAGGTTTTTCAGGGAGCGCTCCAGCAGCGTTCCGAGCTTGTGGTAGTGCGCGGTGATGGAGCGGACCTGCTCCAGCTGCGCCAGCGCCACGGCGCCCTGCAGCTCGCTCATGCGGTAGTTGACGCCGTGGTGGAGGGAGAGCTGCGACTTGTCGAAGAGGCGGTCGTAGCATTTGTCGGAGTAGTTGTGCAGGCGGCGGTAGAGCGCTTCGTCCCGCACGGCCACGAACCCGCCGTCGCCCGTGGAGATGTGCTTGAAGTCGTTGGTGGAGTAGGCGCCCGCCGTGCCGAACGTGCCCACGAGCTGCCCGTTGAGCTTGGCTCCCCACGCCTGGGCGCAATCCTCGACCACGCCGATACCGAGCTTGGCGCAAAGGCGGACGATGGCGTCCACGGGCGCGGGGTAGCCGGCCAGGTGGACCACCACGACGGCCCGGGTGCGGGAGGTGAGGCGGGCGGCGATGCTCTTGACGGTGGGCTGGAGGTTGATCGAGGTGTCGCAGAAGACCGGCACGGCGCCTTCCCCGATGATGCCGATCACCGAGCCGTAATCGGTGTTGGGGGTGCAGATGACCTCGTCGCCGGGGCCGATGCCGCAGGCCACGAGCCCGAGGTGCACGGCGGCGCTGCCGCTGGTGCAGGGGACGACGAACGGCATGCCGGTGTAGGCTTTCATCTTGTCGCAGGCGCGTTTCACGAGGGAGCCCATGCCGTAGAAGAGGGTGTTCTGGGCCAGCGCTTCTTTCAGGTAGGCGAGCTCGTTGCCGGCGAAACGGTTGCCTTTTCCAAGCGGGTGCTTGACGGCCTTGGGTCCGCCTGCAATGGCCAGCCGTGAGGAGGAACGTGTCTTTTTCATCTGGCAAGAGTGCCATATTTCAATTTTCTTGTCCATAGTTGTACACGTGTAGACACGCGTATGGGCGTTGACAGCCAGGCGGATTGCGGTTAGATATTCAACAATGAAGTCACCAGAAGAAACTGGCCGGATCCGCGCTGCTGGCGCTCTGGTGTTGATTGCGGTCGCGGCCTGCTTTTTCTGGTTCGAGTTCCGGCTCCGCAATCCGTACGTGGACAGCCAGGACACGGTTTATTATCTGGCCAACGGCTTCAGCCTGATGGAAACCCGGCATCCCTTTTTCGGGGTGGAGAAGTTCACTGATT
>CAIKKV010000113.1 GCA_903828035.1 uncultured bacterium | reverse complement strand
CCGTTCGCGTTCCACACCACCACCAGGTTGGCCGAGCCGATGTCCAGAAGGCCATAGATATCCGCTGCGCCGGCGGCTTCCATGTGATAGGCCGATACGCCCAGCGTCATGTCCGTGTTGAGGAAGTTGTTGCCCAGCACCTCCGGCGCCACCATATCCGACACCTGCCCGCGCGCCCGGACGGTGAACGGCGCCTGGCTCTGGTCGGCCAGGTTCTCCACGCCGCCGCCGAACGCGGTGATCTTCGCTCCCAGCGTCGGCATCAGGATCTCGGTCCGGATCAGGAAGGCGATGCTCTGCAGCTTGCCCTTGCGGATCGTGAAATCCAGGTCGAATCCATACTTCTCGCTGAGCTTGGGGATGGTGGCCCCGCAGCCGAACGCATACTCGGGGGTGAGGGTGTCGATCCCCACCGCCAGGCGCGGCGAGTCGAAGCCGGCGATCTCGAAGTTGGCCTCCACGCCCATGTTGGCGACCAGGTCGAAGCCGTCCAAGCTCACCTGGACATCATCCACGTTCGCTTCCGCGCCCACGCGCCCGAGGAAATTGAACCCGGCGTTCATCATGCCCTGCATGCTCAGGCCGTAGTCCTCCCCATCCTGGGTGAACACCATGGATTTCGGGCCCACCTCCATGCCGATGCCGAGGTAATCCGTCAGCGTCGGGTCATCGCTGAACACGAACTCCATGTCGTACTCGACCAGCTCAAAGGCGCCCTCGTACAGCGTGGCCGAGCTCACGTTCCCGGACGCGTCCTCCGCGTCCACGCAGAAGCGGCCCGTGCCCGTGATGCGCTTGCGCCCGGGCCGCATGTCCACGGTGAAATCATCGCCCTCCACTTCCAGCTTGAGATACGAGTTGAACAGCACCGTCTGCCCCTCGCCGGCAATCTTGTAGCATCCGGGCAGCTCCTCCTCGAAGGCGCCCTTGATGCTGAGGGTCTGCACATCCACGTCCGGATTGGTGGTTTTCATCACCAGCTCCTGGATGGTCTGCGCCCGGTCCGCCGGGTCATCCGTCACCTCGAAGGCATCGGCAAAGGTCAGGTCCGGCAGGGTGTTGTGATCCAGGTGCAGCGTGTAGGCGCCCAGGGGGGCGGCCGGGTCGACCGGCACCGTGATCACCATCAGCTGGTCGCTGACCACGCGGATGTCGTCTGCCGCGATCGGGCCGGTCCAGGCGCCCTTGGACACCGAAAATGAAATGACGGCCTTGTTCACGTACGCGCGGAAGTTACGGCCCACGAGGGTGAGGCGCTTGTTGCCCGCCACGTGCATCTTGCCGGGCAGGATTTCCTGGACCATGTCCTCGGACAGCGTGATGGCCTCGGCCTTCACCGTGACCGTGAACACCTTGGTGTCGCTGGAGGCGCCGCTGGTGATGGTGGCGGTCAAGGTCACCGGCGCGTCGCCGTCGCTGGACATCGGACGGAACACCGAAGCCGGCCCGCCGCCGCCCTCGACGAGGATCACGGACGGGGAGCCCGACGCCCAGGTCACGCTGCAATCCGAGGCGCCGTCCAGCGGCAGCGTCACATTCTGCGTGACGTTGCTGGCGCTGTCGCCCGCGGCGTATCCGATCGCCAGCGCGGCCTTGGCGGCCGCCACCGCATCGGCGTGCGACAGGGTGGTGAAGCTGACCTCGTTGCCGTAGCCGGTATCCGCACTGTTCACGGCATAGGCACGGACATAATACTTCGTCCCGTAGGACAAGCCCGAGAGCGAGTTGGTGAAGGATCCGGTCGCACTGGCCGCGCCCAGCGTGGTTTTGCTGCCCGCCGTGGTCGGCCCGGTCGTCGTGCTCCAGCACAGCCCGTGCTGGGTGGCATCCGCACCACCCAGGTCGGTGATGTCCCCGCCGCCGTCGGCCGTCGTGCTGCCAATGTTGGAGATCGCCGCCGTAGTCAGAGTGGGCGCCGTCGCCATCGACTTGCGGACAAGATACGGGTAGCCATTATTGACGCCGGGCAAGAGGCCCCAGACCGTGAGAAAGTCCCACCCCGCATAGGTCGCCTGCTGCTGCATTTCCGCGGTGGAATACCCGACGCAGTTCGTCGCCTCACCGGTCACCACGCCCGCCACATTGGTGTCCCAGAACACATTTGTCATATATAGATTCAGCCATTACCATCCCATAGCGGGCTAAAAAGGGCACACCACCCCCTTTCCCCCTCTGATTTACAGGGCTTTTTCGTGATTTAACGGGCGGGTTTGGAAGTGCGCTTGCTGACGGATATGGCGAAACCGCCCGAAATCGGAGGTT
>CAIKKV010000112.1 GCA_903828035.1 uncultured bacterium | reverse complement strand
TCAACCCTTTTGACATGTACGCCGTCGAGGAAGGCCTCCGCCTCAAGGCCAAAACCGGGGCCCGCCTCACCATCCTCACCATGGGCCCCCCCCAGGCCGAAGCCGCCCTCCGCGAAGCCCTCGCCATGGGCGCCGACGACGCCGTCCTCCTCTCCGACCGCGCCTTCGCCGGAAGCGACACCTGGGCCACCGGGTACACCCTCTCCAAGGCCATCCAGAAGTTCGGCGATGCCAGCCTCATCCTTTGCGGCAAACAGGCCATCGATGGCGACACCGCCCAGGTTGGCCCCGGCATTGCCGCCCACCTCGACATCCCCCAGATCACTTACGTCCGCAAAATCACCGCCATCGACGAAGGCCGCATCACCGCGGAGCGCGCGCTCGAAAACGGCGCCGAAACCATCGAGTCCTCCCTCCCCTGCGTCCTCACCGTGACCAAGGAGATCAACGAGCCGCGCCTGCCCTCCCTCAAGGGTAAAATGGCCGCCAAGAAGGCCGTTATCCCCGTCTGGAAAGCCGCCGACCTCGGCTGCGATCCCCACCTTATCGGGCTCGAAGGGTCGCCCACCCGCGTGGCCACCATCTTTTCGCCCCCGGTCCGCCAGGGCGGCGAAATGCTGGCCGGCGAGCCGGACGAAGTGGTATCCCAACTCATCGAAAAACTGCGCGAAACCCTCCTGCAAGCCTCCCGCTAACCCCAAGGTTAACACCATGAGCGATCCCATTCGAATCAACCCCGACACCTGCGTGTCCTGCGGCGCCTGCGTTCCCGTCTGCCCCTACGGCGCCCTGACCCAGGCCCGGGGGGACGTTCCCAAAATCGACCTCTCGCTCTGCGCCCTCTGCGGCGCCTGCGTCTCCGCCTGCCCCGTGGACGCCATCGCCATCGAAGAGGCCCAGAAGGCCGTGGCGCTGGGATCCTTCAAGAACGTGTGGGTCTACGCCGAGTGGAACGGCGCCCATTTCGAGGACGTCACCTTCGAGCTGCTGGGCAAGGCCCGCACCCTCGCCGCCGACCTCGACCAGAAGGTCGTGGCCGTGCTCTTCGGCTCGAACATCGCCGACAAGGCGAAGGATCTCATCGCCGCGGGCGCGGACGAGGTGATCGTGGCCGACCACCCCGGGCTGGTCGTCTTCCAGGACGAGATCTACGCGGCGGAGCTGCGCCAGCTCTGCGGGGCCCACAAGCCCGCCATCATCCTCTTCGGCGCCACCGTCCTCGGCCGCAGCCTCGCCTCGCGCGTCGCCGTCCCGCTCTTCGCCGGCCTCACGGCCGACTGCACCGGCCTGGCCATCTGCCCCGCCACCCGCCAGCTCCTTCAGACCCGGCCCGCGTTCGGCGGCAACATCCTGGCCACCATCGTCACGCCCGCGGCGCGGCCGCAGATGTCGACGGTTCGCCCGCACGTCATGAAGGCGCTTCCGGCCGACCCCGCCCGCATCGGCCGGGTCATCATGGCGGAAGTGACTGCCGAAATCCTGAAGGCCAGGGCCCGCCGCATCGCTTTCACGCCGGACACGAGCGCCAAGATCAACCTGGCCGATGCCGAAATCATCGTCTCCGGCGGCCGCGGCATGCAGAAACCCGAAAACTTCGCCATGCTCAAGGAGCTGGCCGGCGTGCTCGGCGCCGCGGTCGGTGCCTCCCGGGCGGCTGTGGACGCCAACTGGATGCCCTACCCCCACCAGGTGGGCCAGACCGGCAAGACCGTCTGCCCCAAGATCTACTTCGCCTTCGGCATCAGCGGCCAGATCCAGCATCTCGCCGGCATGGGCTCCTCGGACATCATCATCGCCGTCAACAAGGATCCCGATGCCCCCATCTTCAAATCCGCCACCTTCGGCATCATCGGAGACCTGTTCCAGATCCTGCCCGTCATGACCCGCGAGTTCCGCAAGGCGTTGGGGAAATAACGTCCCTTCGGGAGCGAACGAAGGGACGCGTAGGCCTTCGGGGAAGCCGCTCGCGCGCCTCCCCTACGAGCGGAAGCGCGCCCAAAGCGGGGTTTTTTCTTGTTTCCCGCCTGTCGGAGCGGTAGTCTTTCCACGTTGTCTTCAGGAAAAGGAACTGTCATGAAAAAATTTGCCCTTCTCGCCGGCCTAGCCGTCTCTCTGCTGCTCCCCTTCGCCGCTTCCGCCGCCGAAGCCGTTAACACGCTTCTCGTCGTTCCCGCCCGCCAGCGCATGGTCCAGCTGGCCTTCGACATGCAGAGCCTCCGCCACGCCGAGGTCATCTCCTGGCGCGCCGGCGCCGGGGCCGACGCCCCCGAGCTCAACTACTGGACCGGCCAGGTCTGGGCCCCCCTCACCCTCGCCCAGTTCCGCTCCGGGGAAAAGCTCGCCCGCAAGCCCCAGAAAACCATCTTCATCGGCCTCGACACCCCCGCCGTCCTCACCGAGGCGCCGCTCCCGGGCATCGCGCGCTTCGAAACCTTCGATACCGCCGTGCTCGTCAACAACCTCGACGCCTTCTACGCCTTCTCCGACTCCGAATGGCGCCTGCTTTCCAAGCGCTACAGCTTCATGCTGCGCGACACCAACGCCCGCCTCCGCCAGCAGAACCGCTACGCGCAGCCACCCCCGGAAGAGCCCAAGTCCAAGCGCAATCCGATCCTCTTCGATAAGAGCCCGTCTCCCGCCAAGGTCACGCCCGCCAAGATCGCCAGGCCCGCCACAGTCGAACGGGCGAAACCGGAAGCGGTTAAAGCCGAAATCATCGCTCCTGCCGACGTCGTGACCTCCGACGCGGAGATCAAGCCGGCGGCGCCGATCGCCGTCGAATCCAAGCCGGCGGCCGCGCCCGAAGCCAAGTAAGCCAGATCCATGATCAACGGCTGGCTTGTGGTTCTCCAAAAGACGTCGGCCCTCTTTCTTGTCATGATCGTGGGCTGGATCGTCACCCGGCGCGGTCTCTGGAAGCCGGAAGCCAGCCGCACGCTCAGCCGCTTCCTCGTCGATTTCGTTTCACCCTGCTATGTCGTCGTCCAGTTTCTGCGGACCATTGACGGCGACATGCTCCGCCACAGCTGGTACATCCCGGTTCTCGGCTTTCTCGTCATCGCGCTCGGCCAGCTCGTCGGCCGCCTCGCTTCGCCGCTTATCCACACGCCCGTCCGCCGCCGCACCTTCATCTTCCTCATCTCCCTGACCAACTGGATCTACCTGCCCCTGCCCATCGCCGAGGCGCTCTTCGGCGCCAGCGGCGTCGCCGCCATCCTCCTCATGAACGTCGGTTGCACCGCGGCCATCTGGACCATCGGCATCGCCACGCTGAACCCCGGCATGTCTCCCCGCGAGTCGCTGCGCCATGTCGTCACCACCCCCGGGCTGCTGGCTACCGCCGCCGGGCTCTTCCTGACCCTTGCGGTGCCGGCGCTGCGGAACGATGCGCCGGGCCTTCCCTTCCTCAAGCCGGCCCTCGACGCCGCCGGCATGCTCGGCCTGCTGATGATCCCCCTGTCGCTCCTCGTCATCGGCGCGCAGCTAGGCGAGGTTCCTTTGAAAACCCTCAAGCCCGAGCCGACCCTCTGGGGCGTGCTCGCCCTCCGCCTCCTCGCCGTCCCCCTCGCCGCGCTGGCGCTGGTGCGCCTCCTAACGGCGGTCGGGCTCACGATTCCCGACGCCCCCCGCCTCACCTTCCTGCTCGTCGCCGCCATGCCGCCCGCCCTCTCGTGCACGCTCTTCACGGAGCGCTACAACGGCGACTCGCTCCTCAGCTCCAAGGCCGTCTTCCTCGGCACCTTCGCCAGCCTGGCCACCGTGCCTCTCTTTTTCCGCCTCGTTCAAGCCCTGGGTTGGTAAGCAAGGAGCCCCATGCTCGTCATCGATATCAACACGCAGTTTGGCAACCGCCTCGTCCCCTCTCCCGCCGGCACGCCCGGCGCCCTGGTCGAGTCGCTCGACCAGCATCACGTGGCCGCCGCCGCCGCCTGGTCGCAGCAGGGGCTCGATTACGACTGCGCCGGCGGAAATGCCGAAGCCGTGGCCGCCGCCCGGGCCAGCCGGGGGCGCCTGATTCCCTGCGCCGTCGTGGATCTCAAGGACGACCCGCTCTGGGAAACCGAGCTCCACCGCTCCCGTGACGCCGGGGTGCGGCTGGTCCGCCTCTTTCCCGCCGCGCACCGCTGGGCCGTTGACTCGCAGCAGACGCGCCGGCTGTTCCGCCGGATGAAGGAGTACGGCCTGATCCCGATGGTCAGCTCCGTCGACAGTCCCACGGGATGGGAGCTGATCCGCCCGCTGGCCCGCCTCACGGGCGAGGCCGGCATCCCCCTCGTGCTGCTGGATGTCTACTACGGCAACATGGCCGAATGCCTCGCCGTCATGGGCGAGTTCCCCCACGTGCTGGCCGAGACGAACTGGCTCGCCACCATCGGCGCCGTCGAATACGCGGCCCGCGCGGTCGGGGCACACCACCTCCTCTACGGCTCGGGCGCGCCCGGCCGCTCCATGCAAAAGGCGCTCAACCAGGTGCTGGAGGCCGATCTGCCCGACTCCGACAAGGCGCTCATCCTGGGCGGCAACGCGATGAAGCTCCTCGCGCTGACACCCGACTCCTTCGCCGCCGCGCCCCGGCTACCCTCGTCCAAGCCGTTCACCTTTTCCGAGCCGGTTATCGATATCCACAGCCACCTCGGCCATTTCCGCATGCCGGGCTCGCAGGGCGACTACGACACCGCCCCCATGCTAGCCCGCATGAAGGCCGCAGGCATCGAGCGCTCCGTCGTCTCTTCCTATGAGTCCATGCGCTACGATGTCTCCGCCGGCAACCGCCGCCTCGCCGAGGCGATTCACAACCAGCCCGCCCTGCGCGGCATGGTGGAGCTCAACCCGCTTCACGTGGACCTCTCCCTCGCCGAGCTCGAGCGGTGGTACGCCGATCCCGCCTTCGTCGCCTGCGAGCTCGAGCTGACCCATATCCCCTGCCCCACCGCCTCGCCGAACGTGCGGAAGCTGATGGAGGCCGCCGCCCGGGCCGGCAGGCCGGTCCTCTTCATGGCGGCCTCGCCCGGCGATGTCGAAGCCGAGTGCGCGCTGGCCCGCGCCTTCCCGGACCTGCCCTTCATCCACGCGCACGGGGCCGATCCCGACTGGGCTCGCCAGGCGTCCGCTGTCCCCAATATGTACCTGGAGTTCTGCCTGAGCCGCGGCAACCCCCTGCACCTGCGGGAGTGCCTCGACATCCTGGGATCCCGGAGGATGCTGTTCGGATCCGACCAGATCCTGCTCAGCCCGCTGGGCCAGATCGGCCTGTATGCCGACGCGCTCAAAACGCCGGAAGAGCGGCGTGACGTGCTGAGCGGAAATGCCAAACGCCTCTACCGGCTGTAAGCCCGATAACGGACAGCGGATGGCGGATAGTGATGGCGGGTTATGGCGCGCGCTTGAAATAGGGAATCGTGAGAGGCCCCTGGGGCAACACCGCCACACGCGCTTCGTCACCCCGCTCGGCCAACTCCCGCGCCACGGCGGCCGCGATATCGCGGCAGGGCTCCATGTGGGCGGCGCGGACCGCCTCGTCCGCCAGGGAGCTGAACAGGTGAACGCGGGCGCGCCGGCGAATCAGCGCCAGGATCTGCGCCTGCCACTGCTCCGGCGCGCGAAAACCCGGAGAGCCGATCGCCTGCAGCACCGCCTCGGGTTTGGCGGCCGAGCGGAGCAGGCAGTCAAAGGGACTTCCCGCCGGCACGCCTTCGCGGCACTCGCAGGCCAGGATCAGCAGACCGCCGGGCTTCACAATGCGCGCCCCCGCGCTCAGGCCCTTCACGCCCTGGTATAAGTTCAGGTCCAGCGGATACCCGCTGTTGGTGGTCACCACCACGTCATACTCCCGGTCCACCGCCCGCATGGCCGAAGCCTTCACAGCCTCGCAGCCCGCCCGGTGCGCCGCAAACAGCTCGCCGGCATAGACGCCCGTGATCTGCCGCCGCTCGTTCAGCGTCACGTTGATCAGGAACGAGGGGCCCACCGCCGCCGCCACGCGCGCCATCTCTTCCCAGATCGGATTCCCCTTCGTGATTCCAAAAGCCGCGCCCGGGTGGGCGATCGGGCTCGCGCCGTGATTGTCCATCACGCTGTCGAGCCCGGCCGTCCCCGGAAAAATCGCCTTGGGCCCCCCGCTAAAGCCGGCAAAAAAGTGCGGTTCGATGAAGCCGGTCAGGATCCGCACATCCGCTTCCGCCACCAACCGGTTTATCAGCGCCGGGCGGCCGCTGTCCAGGCGGCCGACCTCCATCAAGGCCGAGGGATTTTCAGGCTCGTGATTGACCACCCGCCAGCCGCGGATGACGGCCGGCGTGAGCATGGTCTCGAGCTCGGCGGCCGTATTGGGCCGGTGCGTGCCCAGGCCGTTAACCAACGTGACAAGCGCGCGCGGATGGCCGGCGAGCTCCTCGAGCAGCCAGGGAATGATCCGGTCATTGGGAGTGGCCCGGGTGATATCGGTGAAGACGATGCAGACGCGGCTGCCGGGCTTGATCCACTCGCGAAGAGCCGGCGCGCCGATGGGCGCGGCGAGGGCGTCCTTGAAAGCCAGCCGTTCATCCGGAAGGCCGGGCGCATGGCACGGCTCGATCAGATCCGTGCGGCCGGCGGGAAACGACACGTCAAAGGGCGTCTTTCCGTAGGCCAGCGGAATGGAAAGAAAAGCAGGGTTAGCCATGAGGCTCAGCCGATCTCCAGCTTGCCCAACATGCCCTGCACGAGCTTGATGTGGCGGCTTTCCTCATTCGCAAGCGATTCCAGCAGCTCGCGGACCATCTCGATTTTGCAATGCATGGCCGCTTCCTGGTAGAAGTCGTGCGCCTGTTTTTCCTTGAT